>NZ_JAZDXA010000059.1:0-20644 GCF_040170545.1 Sphingobium sp. MK2 | reverse complement strand
CGCTTCAATCCGCATGCTCACGCGCAGAACCGCAAGATATTGCTTCGCTTGAGAAACTTCTGAATCAGGCACTTAGCGCCTTCAATCCTGATGAGCGCACCTATGCGGTCCCGTCGCCGGTCGGTGAACATCAAATACCTCCGGAGTTCGAAATCGTTCGGCCGACTTGGACAATCGACATGTTTTTCCACGTTGCTACTGGAAGCTTCATCGAGTTTGCTCGGTTCCAGCCTGACGAACGGCCGGTGGAGGATTTCATAGAGCTGTCCCACGGCCAATTGACGGGCTGGTCGATGAATAAAGATTATGTAGAGCTTCTTGTCGCGACGGCCATCGCGAACGCCGGCAAAGGCGATCTCAACCGTGTCGACCGCTATTGACGGCGAGTGTGCAAGTGTACCGTCAACGGATCAGGATTTTGCGTTCAGAAGCCAATGACAGCCGGCAACTCTTTGTGGATAGTTGTACCGTTGGCAGCGGTGTTGGCCGCAAGACCGGGTGCCCACTGGAAAGCCGGCCGTCCGCAGTCGAGCACGAGCAATTATCAAATAAGCATCTGAGAAAGTTCGGTTTTGTTGGTACGGCTTTTCTCCGATCAGAAATCTGCTGGCCTTCTGCACCCCCTAACGCCCGAAAATCTACAGAAGGATGAAGGCGGAAGGCAAACGCAGGTTTGCGCCAATTCCATAAGCGAAGGGCCAAAGCCACGGGTTGATGCATCATCAAAAGCGTTGACAACAGGCTGCAAGCGATCGAGCATTTCGGTTGCTTCATTATGCATGGCGGGCGTCCCTACAAAAGGAATGTCCAATGAACGACTCGACCTGATCACCGCGTATGCCGCCCGCAACGGTCTGCCGCGCGGTTGCGCGAATGAAATTTGGCACAAGGTGAGACAAAAACTTCGCTGATCGCGATCCGCGACGCGCCTCACGCCAATAATCGCCATTATCCGCTCACGCACGCCTGCTGCCGCAAGCGTCCACCGACATGTGAGAGCATGACCGTGTTGACCCCGACAGGTCTCTTGTCCGGGACGGCAAGGCATTGAATGCTCGTCATCGGGGGCGCGTAACATGCTGTGAAGAGACTGTCCCGATGACCAATAGTGATCGCATCATTCGCCTGAAAACCGTTCTGGCCCGCACGGGCCTCTCTCATTCCACCCTCTATCGCAAAATTGCTGACGGCACCTTTCCCGCGCAAATCAGGATCAGCGTCCATGGCGCTGGATGGCGGGAGTCATCCGTCAATCTGTGGATCGCCGATCCCGTGTCCTACAGGGCCGACAATGACAATTTGCCTTCGCGCAGGGAGGGCGGCCATGAAAAAGGATGACGATGAAGCCACGGGCCATCGCATCGCTGCCGCGAACGACAATGGCGTTGTTACCGAACCGCCCGACATGGATGTAGAAGCAGCGCTGACCTGTATCGCGGAGGCTATGGGTCGGCACATCGCCCGCCAGCATATTCGCGACCGCACAGCGGCGAATGACAATCAACCGTGGGTGACTGAAGGAGAGTAAGCGCGATGGCGATGTGGGTGGCACATACGCCCTAGCGAAGTATCTACATTTGTTGACACTGTTCGACGCTATGATAGGATATGGCAAATACCACTAAAAGGAGGCGCGCTATGCGTGTGCAGGTCAAGAAATGGGGCAACAGCGCCTCGGTGCGGATTCCCGCATCGGTCATGGCTGCTGCTGCTTTGCACGTCGATCAGGCCGTGGACGTACGGGAAGAAGGTGGCCGCGTGGTGATCGAGCCGATCCGGACACCCGTCTATGATCTCGATGAATTGCTATCCGCAATGACGCCCGACACCTTTCCCGATGATGTCGATTTCGGCGCTCCGATCGGCAAGGAAGTCTGGTGATGCCTGTCTGGGTGCCCGATAGCGGGGACATCATATGGCTCCATTTCGATCCGCAAGCGGGACATGAACAGGCTGGGCACCGGCCCGCACTCGTCCTCTCGCCCGCGCGCTATAACGGTCAGCGTGGCATGATACTATGTTGCCCGATGACGTCGCGGATCAAGGGCTATGCCTTTGAGGTTGTCGTCAGCCACGATCCGCCAAGCGCTATCCTGGCCGATCAGATCAAAAGCCTCGACTGGCGCGCCCGCAAGGCCAGCGCCAAGGGGAAGGTATCGGTCGAAGTACTCGCCGATGTTCGTGCTAAACTCAAAGCGCTGCTGCAAATCTAGCCTATCGGGGGGATACTCATGGCCCGCGTTGCCCTCTACGCCCGTTATTCCTCCGACCAGCAGAGCGCCGCGTCGATCGAAGGTCAGCTTCGCATCTGCCGCGGTCTGGCATCCAGTCGTTGGTGCAAGCCGCACGGGCAGGTCTGTTCGACATGGTGCTGGCCGAAGCCCTGGATCGGATCTCGCGTGACCAGGCGGACGTTGCCACGCTCTACAAGCATCTCCAGTTCGCCCGCGTGCCGCTGGTGACGCTGGCCGAAGGCGAAATTTCCGAACTGCATGTTGGCCTCAAGGGCACGATGAACGCGCTGTTCCTCAAGGACCTCGCCAAGAAAACCCATCGCGGCCAACGCGGCCGCGTGGAGAAGGGCTTTTCGGCAGGCCCAGTCGGCTATGGCTATCGCACAGTAAGGCGGCTTTCCACCGAAGGTGAACTGGTCCGCGGCGAATGCCGGATCGAGCCGAGCGAAGCGCCAGTGGTCGAGCGCATCTTTCGCGAGTTCGCTGCGGGCAAGAGTCCCCGCGCCATTGCCTGCGCCATCACCGCCCAAGGGATCGCTGGTCCTGCCGGGCGGCCATGGAGCAACACGACCGTGACGGGCAAGCGATGCCAGGGCGTGGGTATTCTCAACAATGAACTCTATGTCGGAAGGCGGGTCTGGAACCACAAACACTATCTCAAGAATCCGCTGACGGGTCAGCGGGTAGCCCGCACCAATCCCCAAGCCGAATGGGTTCGGGTAGAGGTTCCGCATCTGCGGATCGTCAGCGACGATCTCTGGGGCGCAGTGAAACAGCGACAGGATGCACTTACCGACAAATACACCCAGGCCACGCAAGCCAGCCGGATGCATCTTGGCAGACGCCCGGTCCATCTGCTGTCGGGCCTTGTCGAATGCGGCCTGTGTGGCGGAAAGGTCGGCGTGGCGGTCAACGGGCGCTATGGCTGTTTGAACCATCATCGCCGCCACATCTGCTCCAACAACCGGACCATTCGCCGTGAAGTGCTGGACCAGCGGGCACTAGCGGGCCTTGCCGAACGGCTTGTGTCGCCCGACAAGGTGCAGGCGGCTGTTGCGGCCTATGCCGAGCATATCAATCGCGAGAACCGGGAACAGCATGCGCAGGCTGAAGGCGATCGTCGTGCGCTGGAGAAGATCGACCGGGCCATTGCCGGGATCATGACCGCCATCGAGGACGGACTGTATCAGCCTGCCATGAAATCTCGCATGGCGGAGCTTGAACGACAGAAGGCCGACATAGCCGCCCGCGTTGCCCAATTGCCGCAGCCCATTCCCGATGTGCATCCTGGAATCGCCGAAATCTACAAGCGGGAGATGACGCGGTTTACACAGGCGCTCGAAGATCCAGAAACACGGCTTGATGCCTCGCAGGCCATTCGGTCTTTGATCGACCGGATTGTCCTGCATCCTGGCGACAAGCGCGGGGAAATACATGCCACGCTACACGGTGCCTTAGTGGGCATACTGGATTTTGCTCGGGAGACGTCCGATCCTGCTGCCCTTGCGACGCCAGTTACAACAAAGGCGGCTTCGGGTTCGCGGGAGAGGCTATGAAGACTTGGCAGCTTCCTGCCTAGTCGCAGTCGGTGAGGGTCTTTCTTCTGACTTCCGGGGGCGCCAGAACAGGCGATCGGCGGCATCGTCATTGTCGAGCGCAATGGTGCGCCATAGTCGTTCAAAATCGTCATCCGCCTGCTGCGAGACGATGATGTTAGCCATTGCCGGATGCAGCCGCCTTCTTGCCCTTCGCGCGCGTGATGATGGCTTCCATGTCGAGCGGGCCGGCAACACCGCTGGCCTTGCCACGATCCCATGCCTCCCGCAGCGCGAGCAATTCCTCCTGCCGGAACGCGCGCCGCTCGCTCCACAGCCGCATCGCATCGCGCACGACCTCGCTGGCCGAAGCATATTCGCCAGCCTTGACGGCCGCATGGATTTTCGCGGCCATCTGATCGGGGACCACGACGGTCATGCGTTCATAAGCGCCCATAGGTCGGCCTCTCGTGTCGGTATGATCTATTCATACTATCTCACAACGCGCGGCTGTTCAATCGGGAGCGCCCCGCCACGGATTGAGGGGACGATCGGCGGTTGCGCGCTAAGCCGTCATCCACATGTCGCGCAACATTGGCTAGCATGACGAGAACAGACTGCTTGTCCGGCATTGGTAAAGTGACCAGCGTTGGTAGGCTGCGTGCCCTTCCGAGTACGATTACCCTAGCTTCAACGGGCCAAACATGCCCGACTCCACGAGGCTAATATAGATCTTTTTGATAGCAAGTGCGGTGTCTTGGGTAACGAACAAGGACGACCGGCTACCATGGGGCTGCCCCAACAAATAAGGGCGCATCGTTTCCCAGGTTTCGGCGCGTTGAGACCAGTGCCAGCAAGGCACTTCCTGTTCAAGCATCAGTGGCACGGCCAACGCCTTCGGGATGGTGTGATTGACCTCAAGGTCCCGTGCCCATTCGCAGCGGACAAGGATCGGATCGGCGTTGTCGATGTAGAAGGGCGCATCCAGTCGCTCGGCGGAAATCGAGACACCAGGAGGACATTTGATGCGGTGTGCCGAGGCAATGACTTCGTCACCATTGACATACGGGCATGTGATGAAGCCATGGGCAAAATAGCGGGTATGGTCGAGACCTTTGTAGCCGGTGCGCTCGCTGGGATGTGTCTCTGGATCACGCCCGTCGTGCTGGGCGACGAGGGGGTGCCATGTCGGATAGCTATCTACAGGCGGGCCGACCTCCTCAATGATTGCACGCAGCGCTTTTTCAGATTGTGTTCGCTGCGCGGTCGTGAAGTGGCGCGACACAAGGTAGTTGCGCACCTCGTCATAGCCGCGGGTTGCGGCTTCATCTGCTCGGAAGGCCATCGTTAAATCCTGATGTTATTGATATGTGCGTACAGTTGTCATTTTGAGCATGAAATGTCAATATTATGCGCAAAAATTTATCAACGAGCATGATACTGGCGTAATCGCCCGAGCTGCGCATTTGCCTGGCGCCAATCACATGAGTTTCGCGCACCTATTCGAGATTGGACGGACGTGCCGTTTATCCCGATCTCGATGCGCAAAAGCACGGTCCGATGGGGCGAATGAACGACGACTCCCAATGCCGGGGTTTCCGTCATACCCCACCACAAAATCCCCTTTCCTATTCGCACATCCTCTGATTTATCCTTTCCGATGGACCAGCACCCCGCCCCGCCGCCGCCACCCCCGGCCAGCCGCGCCCACTGGACGCCCGCCAAGCAGCGGCGCTTCCTCGTTGCCCTGCTCGAAACCGGCACCGTCGCCACCGCGGCGCGCAGCGTCGGCATGTCGCCCACCAGCGCGCATCGCCTGCGTCGGCGGCTGGCGGGGACGATGTTCGACCAGAGCTGGGACTGGGCGCTGGCCCATTATGCGCAGTGCATGGCCGATCCCTTCGCGCCGGACCCGCCGCCGCCCGCTGCGCCGCCAGCACCCCGCTGATGGCGATGCCCGCGCCTGTGGCCTCCCCTTGGTGTGAAGAAAAATTTTCCGTTCGCCCTGAGCCTGTCGAAGGGCCGCTTTTTCTTCGTTCTAAACTTCCGCGCGAAGAAAAGGACTGTCCTTCGACAGGCTCAGGACGAACGGAGTTTTCATATGCGATAGCCCTGTTGTCGCATCATAGTGACCCAGGCGTAACTTCACCGTGACCCAACACGAACCTCACCGGGTCTTCACAGCGCCCTCACCTTTACGATTGGCCCCATTTTGCCGACGACGGTGTGAACTTCGGCCGATCCTCGACAGACGCGCCGCTGTCGCCCTCGCCGCACCCCTCTTGCGCTCCCCCGCCCCCATGGGCCATGGGGTGGGCGTGACCGCCAGCATCAGCATAGGAACCGACAGCCACGGCAAGCCCGTGCTGGTCGACGTGGAGGAATTGCTCGCCACCCGGCTGCTCGTTCAGGGCAATTCGGGGTCGGGCAAGTCGCATCTGCTGCGCCGCCTGCTGGAGGAAAGCGCGCCGATGGTGCAGCAGGTGGTGATCGACCCGGAGGGAGATTTCGTCACGCTGGCCGACCGCTACGGCCATGTGGTGATTGATGCTGGCGACTATAATGAGCGCGAGATCGTCACCATGGCGACGCGGATTCGCGAACATCGCGCCTCGGTGGTGCTGAGCCTGGAGGCGCTGGAGATCGACGCGCAGATGAAATGCGCCGCCTCCTTCCTCAACGCGCTGTTCGATGCGCCCCGCGACCATTGGTATCCCGCTTTGGTGGTGGTGGATGAGGCGCAGATGTTCGCCCCCGCCGCCGCTGGCGACGTGTCCGACGAAGCGCGCCGGGTGTCGCTGGCGGCGATGACCAATTTGATGTGCCGGGGCCGCAAGCGCGGATTGGCGGGCGTGATCGCGACGCAGCGGCTGGCGAAGCTCGCCAAGAATGTCGCCGCCGAAGCCTCCAACTTCCTGATGGGCCGCACCTTCCTCGACATCGACATGGCGCGCGCCGCCGACCTGCTGGGCATGGAACGGCGGCAGGCGGAGCAGATCCGCGACCTGGAGCGCGGGCGCTTCCTGGCGCTGGGTCCGGCCATCTGCCGCCGTCCGGTATCGGTGAAGATCGGTGCCGTCCACACCAGCACGCGCGGCGGCACCCACAAGCTGATGGCCCCGCCGGTGACGAGCGGCGAGGATTTTCAGGAATTGCTGTTCGCCCCCGAACCGCAGGACGCGGCCCCCGTCGCCCCGCCGCGCGCCGATCCGCCGCCCCGCCCCGCCGAGGACATCATCCGCGCGCTGGCCGATTCGCCCTCGGCCAAGCCCGCCGCGCCCGAACTGGATTTCGGCCAAAATGAGCCGGTCGTGATGGCAGTGCTGGAGGAAATCGTCGCTGATCTGGGCGATGCGGCCCCCAGCGTATCGACCTTGTACCAGGATTTCGGCGTGCGCTGCCGCATGAAGGGGCTGCGCACCCCGCCGCTGGACCTGCCCGCCTTCCGCAAGCGCTTTGCCATGGCACAGGCGGGAATGATGGACGCGGCCGATCCACGCTGGGAACCGGCGATGCGCGCCGCCGACGCGCTCCCCGAAGACATGCTCGCCCCCTTCCTGCTGATCGCCCGCGCCGCGATGCAGGGGCAGCAATGCCCGGACGATGCCGCCCTGGCGCGCGCCTATGGCACCAGCTCGCCGGGGCGGGTCCGCCGCCTGATCGACTATATGGAAAAGCTGGGCGTCATCGTCGCCCGCACCGATTTTTCGGGCAAACGCTCGATCGGCGTGCCGGGACTGGGCCTATCGACGGCGGTGGCGGAGGGCTGAGCGGCGGCTTGCTCCCCTTTCGGGAGCGGCCTATAGCGCGCCCCATGACCGCCGAACCCTTCGCCAGACAGCTTGCCGCTTTGGACGCGCGCGGGCGGTTGCGTCGCCTGATGCCGCGTTCGGGTCATGATTTCGCGTCGAACGATTATCTCGGCCTCGCCGCCGATCCGATCATCGCCGGGGCGGTGGCGGATGCGATTTCACGCGGCGTGCCGGTGGGGTCGGGCGGGTCGCGGCTGCTGCGCGGCAATGCGCCCGAACATGAAGGGCTGGAGGCCAAGGCAGCGGATTTCTTCCGCACCCAGGCGTCGCTGTTCGTCGCCAATGGTTATGTCGGCAATCTCGCTTTGTTCGGCACCCTGCCGCAGCGCGGCGACCTGATCGTCGCGGACGAACTGATCCACGCGAGCGCGCATGACGGCATCCGCATGAGCAAGGCCGCCGCCGTCTTCGCCCGCCATAATGACGTGCAGAGCTTTGCCGACTTGATCACCGCCTTCCGTGCCGAAGGGGGCAAGGGCCGCATCTGGATCGCGGTCGAAACGCTCTATTCCATGGACGGCGATCTCGCCCAGCTTACCGATCTCGCCAAGCTGGCGGCGAAACATCATGGCATGTTGCTGCTCGACGAAGCCCATGGGACCGGGGTCTTCGGACCCGGCGGGCGCGGGCTTTCGGCGGGGCTGGATGGGCTGCACAATGTCGTCACGCTCCACACCTGCGGCAAGGCGATGGGGGTGGAAGGCGCGCTGATCTGCGGGCCGCGCCTGCATATCGACTATCTCATCAACCGCGCCCGCGCCTTCATCTTCTCCACCGCGCCCTCGCCACTGATGGCGGTCGCGGTGTCCGCCGCGCTCGACCGGATCGAGGAAGCAAGCGACCTGCGTGATCGGTTGAAGACGCTGCGGCAGGATGCGGCCGAAGCCATCTGCGCGCCGCTCGGCCTGCCCACGCCGCGCAGCCAGATCGTGCCGGTCATCCTGGGCACGGACGCGCGCACCATGGCGGCGGCGGCGGCCTTGCAGGAAGCCGGGTTCGACGTGCGCGGCATCCGCCCGCCGACCGTGCCGCCGGGCACCAGCCGCCTGCGCATATCGCTGACGCTCAATGTCGGTCGCGCCGACATCGCCGCGCTTGGCCGCGAGCTGCAAAGGATCATGCGATGAGCGTCCTCGTCGTCACTGGTACCGATACAGGCATCGGCAAGACGGTCTTTGCCGCTGGCCTCGCCGCTGCGCTGGGCGCGCATTATTGGAAGCCGATCCAGGCCGGGGTCGATCCCGATGGCGACAAGGAGGAGGTTGCCCGCCTTTCCGGCCTCCCGGCCAGCCATATCCTGCCCGAAGCCTATCGGCTGGCGACACCCGCCTCGCCGCATCTGGCCGCGCGGATCGACGGGGTGACGATCGCGTTGGACCGGCTGGCGCTGCCGCAGGTCGATGGGCCGCTGGTGGTCGAGGGTGCGGGCGGCGTGCTGGTGCCGATCAGCGAGACATTGCTGATGGCGGACCTGTTCGCTCACTGGGGCCAGCCCGTCATCCTCTGCGCGCGCACCGCGCTCGGCACGATCAACCATAGCCTGCTCAGTATTGAGGCGCTGCAGTCGCGCGGCGTGCCGATCGCGGGCATCGCCTTTATCGGTGAGGCGCATGCGGAGAATGAGCGGATCATCCCGCTGCTGGCGGGTGTCCCCAGCCTCGGCCGCCTGCCCCTGCTCGATCCGCTGAGCCCGGCTGCGCTGGCGCAAGCGTTCGCGGCGCATATACGGCTTTCCGATCCTTTCAACGGCTGATAATATTCGACCAACGACATGGACAGGCTTGTTGGACAGGCGTTCAAGTCCCCGTCATGCCGGGCGCGTCCGATGCGCCCACTTCAAGCAAGGGATGCTTTGATGAAACACCTCCTCCTGGGCGCTGCCGCCTCCGCACTGGCGCTGACCGCTGGTATCGCCCAAGCGCAACAGCCCGCCACCACCACTGCCGCACCCGCTTCGGCTCCGGCCAAGCCCACCTATGGCAGCTATGGCTTCGACGCGGCGGGCATGGACCTGTCGGTGAAGCCGGGCGATGATTTCTACGACCATGCCAACGGCACCTGGGCGGAAAACACGCCGATCCCCGCCGACAAGTCCAACTATGGCGCGTTCAACACGCTCGACGAATTGTCGCGCACCCGCACTCGTGCGATTCTGGACGCGGCGAAGGACGATCCGGCGAGCAAGATCGGCGCGGCCTATGCCAGCTATCTCGATACCGCTGCCGTCGAAGCCAAGGGGCTGGCCCCGATCAAGCCCTGGATGGCCGAGATCAAGGGCGTGAAGGACAAGGCCGGTTACGCGACGCTCGCCGCCAAGGCCGCCCGCGCCGGGATCAGCGGCCCGTTCCGCTTCTATGTCGGGCAGGATGACAAAGACCCTGAAACCTATATCCTGTCGATGAGCCAGGGTGGCCTGGGGCTGCCCGATCGCGACTATTATCTGGATGAAAAGCCGGAAATGGCCAAGATTCGCGCCGCCTATGTCGCGCATCTGGAGACGATGCTGACGCTGGCAGGCGAAAGCGATGCCAAGGCGCGCGCCGCCGCCTTGATGGCGTTCGAAACGGAAGTGGCCAAGGTCCACTGGACCCAGATCGACAGCCGCGATGCGGACAAGACCTATAATAAGCTGACGCTGGCCGCCCTGCAAAAGGCCGCGCCGGGCTTCGACTTCGCCGCCTATTTCAAGGCCAATGGCCTGACGCCGACCGACCTGCTCGTCGCTCAACCCTCGGCCATCACCGGCGAGGCGGCGCTGATCGCCAAGACGCCGATCGCCGTGCTGAAGGACGCGCTGTTGCTGCGCAGCCTGCATGCTTATGCCGACAAACTGCCCGACAGTGTCGCCAATGCCGACTTCGCCTTTTACGGCACCACCCTGTCGGGCACGCCGGAGCGCGAGGCGCGGTGGAAGCGAGGGGTCGATTTCCTCAAGGACTCGCTTGGCGAAGAGGTCGGCAAAGTCTATGTCGCGCAATATTTCCCGCCCGAAACCAAGGCGGCAATGGATGTGCTGGTCAAGAATGTGATCGCCGCCATGGGCCGCCGCATCGACGGCCTGCCGTGGATGAGCGACACCGCCAAGGCGCGCGCGCACAAGAAGCTGGCCGCTTTCACCCCCAAGATCGGCTATCCAGACAAGTGGCGCGACTATGATGGCCTGACCATCCAGCGCGACGATCTGCTGGGCAATGCGATGCGCGCCAATCAGTTCGATTTCGACTATAATATCGGGAAGCTGGGCAAGCCCATCTATCGCTGGGAATGGGGCATGACGCCCATGGAGATCAACGCCTATGCCAATTTCGGCATGGTCGAGATTGTCTTCCCTGCGGCGATCCTGCAACCACCCTTCTTTGATCCTAATGCTGACCCGGCGGTCAATTATGGCGGCATCGGCGCGGTGATCGGCCATGAACTGAGCCATCATTTCGATGATCAGGGCGCGAAATATGACGAGACCGGCAAGCTCAACCAATGGTGGACCGACGCCGATGTCGCCAATTTCAAGGCGCTGACCGACAAGTTGGTCACCCAATATGACGCCTATGAACCCTTCCCCGGCGCGCATGTGAAGGGGGCGTTCACGCTGGGCGAGAATATCGGCGATCTGGGTGGGCTGGCGGTCGCGCTCGACGCCTATCATGCCTCGCTGGACGGCAAGCCCGCGCCGGTGATCGACGGCATGACCGGCGATCAGCGCTTTTTCCTGGGCTGGGCGCAGGTATGGCGGCGCAATTATCGCGAGGCCAATCTGCGCCAACGGCTGGTCACCGATCCGCACGCGCCATCGCAATATCGCGCTGACATCGTGCGCAATTTCGATAGCTGGTATGAGGCGTTCAAGCCGGCGCCGGGCGGCAAGCTCTATCTGGAGCCCAAGGAGCGCGTCAAAATCTGGTGATGACGAGCCTGCGCCGACTCCATTTCGGAGTCGGCGCAGGCTTGTTGCTATATCGCAATGATATAAGTGGCGGACAGCCCGTTGCCCAAAAAGGACGAGCCGTCGGGAACCCGTCCATCGTCCCCGTTATGCCACGACTCGCCGGAATGGGCCTTCTCATTGCCCGCCATTCTTCACAGCTTCTCCGGGTAATCATGTTCAAGGAGACGTATTTTGAAGAGCCTCACCCTTTCTCACGCCCTTAAAGCTGGCATCGCCTCGGCCGCTCTTTTCGCCGTTGGCCCGCTCGCTGCCCAGATGACGGATCCAGCCCCGGCTGCGCCCGCCTCCCCTGCGGCACCCGCCGCCGACGCCAGCAGCTTCAGCGATAGCGATATCCAGCAGTTCGCTGCCGCGGCCACCGAAGTGACGAAGATTCAGGCGGACGCATCGATCCCGGCCGACGAGAAGCAGCCCAAGATGCTCGCCGCGTTGCAGGCGTCCGGCCTGCCGCCTGAAAAGTTCAACCAGATCGGCCAGGCGGCCGCTACCGACCCTGCGCTTCAGCAGCGCATTCAGGCCGCCGCGCCGGCTGCCCCCGCGCAGCCGCAGCCCTGATAAAAGAGTGATGGGCCGGTCCCCGATCGGCCCATTTTTCGTCTCGTCGCCCGGTAGTTCCCCGACCGGCTAAAAATATCAGGGGGTGACGGCGGCCGCGCTGTCTGTCTATCGTGCCCGCCATGCAGCAACTGGCCCTTTCCATCGCGCTGATCGGCATATTGGGGATCGGCGCGCAGTGGATCGCCTGGCGCACGGGCTGGCCCGCCATTGCGCTCATGCTGGCAGCCGGCGTCATCGGCGGTCCCGTCCTCCACATCATCAATCCCGAACATGTGTTCGGCGAACTGCTCGAACCCATGGTGTCGATCGCGGTCGCGCTGATCCTGTTCGAAGGTGGCCTCAGCCTCAACTTCCGCGAATTGCGCAAGACCGATGGCGCGGTGATCCGCCTCGTCTTGCTCGGCGCGCCGATCGGCTGGGTGTTGGGCGCGATTGCCTGCTATTATGTCGCCGGGTTGGTCTGGCCGGTCGCGATCCTGTTCGCCGGGATATTGGTGGTCACGGGTCCGACCGTCGTCCTCCCGCTGCTGCGCCAGTCGAATGTCGCCGCACGGCCGCGCGCCATCCTGAAATGGGAAGCGATCGTTAACGATCCGGTCGGAGTGCTGTTTGGCGTTGTGACCTATGAATATCTGCGCCGGGCGGGGGAGGGCGGCACGCTGGCGTCGGTCATTCTTTCGCTGCTGGGCGCGGCGGTGATAGCGGGCCTGATCGGCTGGCTTGCCGCCCGTGCGATCGGCTGGGCCTTTCCGAGGGGCCATGTGCCCGAATATCTCAAGGCACCGATATTGCTGGTCGCAGTGATCGGCGTCTTTGTCGGATCGAACATGATCCAGCAGGAAACCGGATTGCTGGCGGTCACCATCATGGGTGTGGCGCTTGCCAATATGCGCTTCGATTCGCTGCGGGACATTCAGCCGTTCAAGGAAAATGTCACCGTCCTGCTGATATCCGGCGTGTTCATAATCCTCTCTGCCTCGCTCAATCTGGAAGTGTTGCGCCAGTTCGAATGGCGCTTCATCGGCTTCCTGCTGGCGCTGTTGTTCCTGGTGCGGCCCGCAACGGTATTGTTCAGCCTGGCCTTTTCGCCTGTGCCCTGGAATGAACGGTTGCTGATCGCGTGGATCGCGCCGCGCGGCATCGTCGCGGTGGCGATTTCCGGCCTGTTCGCGCTGCGGCTCGATCGGCTCGGCTATGGCGACGGGTCGATCCTCGTCACCCTGTCCTTCTCCGTCGTCATCGCGACGATCGTCTTCCATGGTTTTTCGATCAAGGCGGTCGCACGCTGGCTCAAGGTGACCGGCGCGCCGGAACAGGGACTGCTGATCGTCGGTGCGACCCCCTTTACGCTGGGCTTGGCCGATCAGTTGCGGCAGCTCGACATACCCGTGACGATCGCCGACAATAGCTGGCAGCGGCTTGCTCCGGCTCGGCAGAAGGGCATCCCCACCTATCATGGTGAAATCCTGTCCGAAGCCACCGAGGAGCGGCTGGACCTGACTCAGTTTCAGGTGCTGGCCGCCGCGACCGGCAATGAGGCCTATAACGCGCTCGTCTGCAACGAATTCGCGCCGGAGATCGGGCGCGATAATGTCTATCAGCTGGGCGACGCCAGTGATGACGAAGATCCGCGCACCTTGCCCGAATCGCTGCGCGGCCGGACGCTCTTCACGTCAGGCCATGGCGTGGAGGAGATTGTGGAGCGCGAGGAGCAGGGCTGGACCTTCCGCAAGACGAAGATCAGCGAGCAGTTCGATTATGAAGCCGCGCGCGCCGCCTTGCCGCCGGAAGGGGACATGCTGTTGCTGCTCCGCCGGACCGGAGCGCTGCGTTTCTTCTCCCATGCTTCGCGCCCCACGCCCCAGCCCGGCGACACCATCCTGTCCTATGTGCCGCCCGCCCCGATCCGATCGAAAGGAAAGGAAGAATGACCAAATTGGCCCCAACCGCGCTGCTCCTGTGCGCGAGCCTGGCTGCGTGCCAGCCGCCAGGCGGGCAGGAGGCTGCCAATAGCGCGATCGCCGACAATGGGCTGGCGAATAATGGCGCGGACAATATGGTCGAGCCGCGACGCTCCATCCTGCGTCCCGAAGTCGTGCCGACAGTGGAAGAACCCAAAATCGAGCCGGAAGAGGCGCTGATCGGGTTCGGTGCCCTGTCGCTCCAGCTGGACGATGCGGCGAAGGCGGCGCTCGACGCGCTCGTGACGACCCCGGCGATGCAGGCGGGGGGCAGGGTTGCGTTGCGCGGGCACAGCGATTCGCGGGGCACTGACGGCGACAACCGCGTCGCCTCCCGCCGCCGCGCCGAGCGGGTACGCGATTATCTGGTCGAAAAGGGCGTGGCGGCTGAGCGCATCACGCTGGTCGCTCTGGGGGAAACCCGGCCGATCGCGCCCAATGCCAAGGAGGATGGCAGCGACGATCCCGAAGGCCGGGCCAAGAATCGCCGGGTCGAGGTGCGCGTCACGCCACCGCCGGTCGTCATTCCGCCCCCCGTGCCGGTCGGCGCGCCGGACGCGGAGAAGCCGTAGCCTTGCGGGCGGCTCTGGCTTAAAGGCAAGCCATGACTTCTCCTGTCTGGCACCCCTTCACCCAGCATGGCCTGAACGAGCCGATCCCCCAAGTCGTGCGCGCCGAGGGTGCGTTGTTGCATCTGGCCGATGGCGGCACGTTGATCGACGCGATTTCAAGCTGGTGGGTGACGACTCATGGCCATTGCCACCCGCGCATCGCCGCCGCCATTGCGGCGCAGGCGGGGCAACTCGATCAACTGATCTTTGCGGGCTACACCCATGCGCCGGCCGAAACTGTGGCGCGCGGCCTGATCGATCTGGTGCCGCACGCACCCGATCAGCCCAGCCTCGCGCATGTCTTCTATTCCGACAGCGGCTCCACCGCGGTCGAGGTCGCGCTGAAAATGGCGCTTGGTTATTGGCATAACCGCGCGCTGGACGGGCTGGGCGACGCGCGCAGCCGTATATTGGTGCTGGACCATAGCTATCATGGCGATACGATCGGCACGATGTCGATCGGCGAGCGGGGCGTCTATAATGCCGCCTGGACGCCGTTGCTGTTCGATGTCGGGACGATTCCGTTCCCCGCGCCGGGGCACGAGCAGGCCTGCCTCGATGCGCTCGACGCCGCATGTCGCGAAAGTCCCGCCGCCTTCATCGTTGAGCCATTGATCCTGGGGGCGGGCGGGATGCTGGTCTACCCGCCCGCGATCCTGCGCGAGATGGCGGCGATCTGCCGCCGCCACGATGTATTGTTCATCGCCGATGAAGTGATGACCGGCTGGGGCCGCACCGGCACGCTGTTCGCCTGCGAACAGGCCGGGATCGTGCCCGACATCATGGCGGTGGCGAAAGGTATTACCGGCGGCGCGATCCCGCTGGCGGCAACGCTGGCGACCGCGCCGATCTTCGAGGCGCATCGCTCGACCGACCGGGCGCGGCTTTTCTACCATTCGTCCAGCTATACCGCGAACGCCATTGCCTGCGCGGCGGCGGCGGCCAATCTCGCCATCTGGCGGGAGGAGGATGTGCTGAGCCGGATCGCGAGGCTGAGTAATGGCATTGCGACGCGCCTCGCAGACCTGGCGCAGCATTCCGCCTTCGCCAACCCGCGGCAACTCGGCACGATCGCCGCGATCGACCTGATCGCGCCGGATGCGGGCTATCTGTCCGACCTCGCGCCTCGGCTGCGCGCCTTCTTCCTGGAGCGGGGCATCCTGCTGCGGCCCTTGGGCAACAGCATCTACCTCATGCCACCCTATTGCCTGGATGAAACCCAGCTCGATCACATCTTCGCAGCGCTCATCGCGGCAGGGGATCAGTTCGGCGTGAAAGCGTGACTTCCATTTTGCGGAGTTTGGCGCTATGGCGACGCGATTTTGCGAATTTGGGATATTATGGCGAAAGAAGAACTGCTTGAAATGCGCGGACAGGTTGTGGAGCTTCTCCCCAACGCCATGTTCCGTGTCCGGCTTGAAAATGACCACGAAATTCTCGGCCACACCGCCGGCAAGATGCGCAAGAATCGCATCCGCGTGCTGGTGGGTGACGAAGTGCTTGTCGAGCTGACCCCTTACGACCTGACCAAGGGTCGGATCACGTACCGTTTCAAATAAGTCGTATCTGATGCGACTCATATTGGCTTCGGCATCCCCCCGGCGGCTCGCGCTGCTGGGGCAAATCGGCGTTGTCCCGGACGTGGTCGATCCCGCCGATCTGGACGAAACGCCCGGCAAGGCCGAACTGCCCGCGCTCTATGCCGCGCGTATCGCTGCTGAAAAAGCGGTGGTGGTGGCGGCGCGCCATGGCGGGGCGCTGGTCCTGTCTGGCGATACGGTGGTGGCCGCCGGGCGGCGCATCTTGCCCAAGACGGAAAGCGAAGCGGAGGCGCGCGCGTGCCTGACTCTATTGTCGGGCCGTCGTCATCGCGTGTTGAGCGCCATCACGCTGATCGACGGCGCGGGCGTGGCGCGGCACCGGCTATCGACCAATATCGTCACGTTCAAGCGGCTGGAGGCGGCGGAGATCGACAGCTATATCGCCAGCGACGAATGGCGCGGCAAGGCGGGCGGCTATGCGATCCAGGGCAAGGCCGCCGGGCTGATCCGGGCGATCCAGGGCAGCCATAGCGCGATCATGGGCCTGCCGCTCTACGAAACCCGCACGCTGCTCAAGGCAGCGGGCCATCCCCTCGATTAGGAACCGACATGGCCGAGTGGCTTTATGAAGAAGGCATTGGCGAGGCCCGTGCCGCGCTGATCGAAAAGGGCCAGTTGGTCGAGGCGCTGATCGAGCGCGAAGGCGATGCCGCGCGCGCGGGCGCGGTGATGCAGGGCAAACTCATCACTACGGTCATTCCCAAGAAGCGGGGCATCGTCCGCCTGATCAGTGGCGAGGAAGTGCTGATCGAACCGATCCCGCCGCGATTGGCCGAGGGCGCGAACCTGCTCGTCGAAATCCTGCGCGAAGCGATCCCCGAAGAAGGCCGCCCCAAGCGCGCCAAGGGCCGCAGCACCCAGCCAGGCATGAAGGCGCAGGCCGGTCCCAGCCTGCTCCAGCGTATCCGCGCCACCGGCGTCCCGGTCGTCCCATGCCCCGCGCATGAGGAAGACCGGCTGGAAGCCCATGGCTGGAGCGAGCTGATGGAAGAAGCGATCAGCGGCGAAGTCGGCACCGAAGCCGCCGCGCTGCGCCTCTATCTGACGCCTGCCATGCTGCTGATCGATATTGACGGGTCGCTGCCGCCCGCGCAGCTGGGACCGAAGGGCGCGAAGCTGGCGGCGCAGACCGTGCGGCGCATGGGCCTGAGCGGATCGATCGGCATCGACCTGCCGACGATGAACAACAAGGACGAGCGGATCATCGCCGCCGCCCAGATCGACAAATATCTGCCGCTCCCCTTCGAGCGTACGGCGGTCAACGGCTTCGGCTTCGTCCAGATCATCCGCCGCCGCGAGCGCGCGAACCTGATGGAGCTATTGCGCGAAGATCCTGTGGCGACCGCTGCACTGGCGCTGTTGCGGCGCGCCGAACGGCATGGGCAGGGCGGTTCCGCGACGCTGGTTGCCGCGCCCGCCATCATCGACTATCTGCACAAGCGGCCCAACTGGATCGAACAGCTTGCCAAGCGTCGCGGCGGCGCGATCAGCATGCAGGCCGATGCCGCCCTCGCGATCGCGGGTGGCCATGTCGCCTAAAGCCGCCGCCTGTCCGGTCTGTAAAAAGCCCGCCAGCGCGGAAACGCGGCCGTTCTGCAGCGCAGCCTGTCGCGACCGCGACCTGCTGCAATGGCTGGGCGAAGGCTATCGCGTCGCCGGGCCACCCGCCGACGATGACACGCAAAAAATCGGCGATTATGGGCTAGACAGCGAACGGGATTGACGCCTATAGGCACGCCTCCATCGGGCGGAACACTCCGCAGTTGGCTGTGCCTGGATAGCTCAGTTGGTAGAGCAAGCGATTGAAAATCGCTGTGTCGGCGGTTCGAATCCGTCTCCGGGCACCATAACCTCACTATCCCCTTTCAAGGTCGATAAAATCCTGAAAGGCGAGGTAGTTGATGCGGTTCTAAAACCCTCATTTCGCGTGTAGTGCAATCGGTCTGAAAACGTCAGTTTCAGCACCGCCCGATTGTCGCTCAATCGATCAGAACGCCAGAGTTTATACGGGTTTCCGAGAAACTCCATGGCGGTTCTAAAAGTCGCGTCAAAACTCTTTAGCGGCTTGCCGCAATTTACGATATTTTCTCGGATCGCAACCTTCTCTTCTTCGAGTGATTTGATACGGGCTTCGTAAGCCGTCACCAGCGAGGATGAGTCGGCAACCATCACGCGGTCGATAAATTGCTCGATGCCGCGCTCAACCTTTTGCAGTTCGAGCTTGAGCGCCGCCGCGCGAGACTTGGCCGATGTCATGCGCCCGTCCCACAGATCGCGGAACATCGCATGGGCCATCTCGAACATTTCGCGGCTGGGCTGCAACTGCGACAGCAAGGATTCAAACTGCGCCTCGATCACATCGCGCCGGATCGACTTGCCCTATTCCGGGCAATCGTCCTTCTTGTTCTGACACAGGTGTTGATGGCGGAGTAAAATGCCCCGGAACGGACATTTGAAAATTCCCCACTTCTTCTGATTGGCCCTTGTCCGGGGCGAGCCCCGGACAAGGGCCAAAGCAAAATATCGGGCATGCTCCTCCTGACGGGAGGCACGCTACGATGAAGAAGCTTGGAGATCTGATAATGATCCTGGATTTACATCGCCAAGGTCTGAAGGTGGCCGTTATTGCCCGCCAGGTCGGGATCGACCGCAAGACCGTCCGTAAATATATTGCGCAAGGCATCGAAGTGCCGACGTACGGACCCAGGCAGCCACGCGAGCGCTTTCTTGACCCTTGGATGGACTATCTGAGGTCCAGGCTTGATGCCTATCCGGGTTTGAGCGCGCGGCGCCTTTTGCGCGAGATTTGCGAACGTGGTTACACCGGCGGCTACAGCACCGTACGCGATACAGTGCGTGCATTGCGACCGGCAGGCGGCGGCAGCCCCTTCGCCGTGCGCTTTGAGACGCCACCCGGGCAACAGGCACAGGTCGATTTTGCTCAGTTCCGGGTGCGTTTTACCAGCGCGCCGGACAGCGTCCAGATCATGTGGTTGTTCTCGATGGTGCTGGGCTTCTCCCGGCTGATCTGGGGGCGCTTCGCCCAGCGTCAAACGATGCAGACCGTATTGGCGTGCCATAGAGCCGCGTTCGAAGCGATCGGCGGCGTGCCGCGGGAAATCCTCTACGATCGTATGAAGACGGCCGTTCTGGGCGAGGATGAGGATGGTCGCGTCGTTTACAACCGGACGCTCGGCGAGTTCGCTCGCCATTATGGCTTTCTGCCAAAAGCCTGCCGCGCCTATCGGCCCGAAACTAAAGGCAAGGTCGAGCGGCCGTTCCGCTACATCCGTGAAGACTTCTTCCTGGGCAGCACGTTCCGCGATCTCGACGATCTCAACCTCCAGTTCGGAAACTGGCTTGGCAATGTCGCCAACCCGCGTGTTCACGCCTCCACCGGTCGTGTTGTCAACGAGGCGTTCGCCCAAGAGCAGCCGACACTGCAGCTCCTGCCTCTGATCCCGTTCGGCGCGGTTCTCAAGCTCGAACGCAGGATCAGTCATGAAGGCATGGTGAGCGTCGGCGGCAATTATTACTCGGTGCCCGACGCAACACGACGGCGCGTGGTCGAGGTTCACAGCCTGGCCGACGAAATCCATATCTTCGAAGATAATCGGCTGATCGCACGACATCCCCTGCTCGAGGGACGACGTCAACGCTCGCTGCTGGAAGGCCACCGGCGGCAATATCGGCCTAAAGAGGAAAACCCGGTCCCGCATGGCTTTACCGGCGAACTGGTCACGCGCCGCTCACTCGACTTCTACGCCGCCATCGGTCAGCAACTGGCGGCATCGGGAGCAACAGCATGAACTCGCTTCTTCCCGATCCGACAGCGTCGCTGCTTGATCGCATCAAGATCAGTATGGTCGGCCTCAAAATGCCGCGCGCCATCGAGGTCGTCGACACCTGCGTCTCCCGCCTCGATCGGGGCGAGATCACCGGGCTGGAGTTGGTCGAACAACTGCTGCTCGAGGAGCTGACGTTCCGCGAGGATCGGCGGATCCGGACCGCTTTGCGGATGGGCCGGCTCAATACTGGCAAAACCCTCGCCGGATACGACTTCTCGTTCCAGCCCTCGCTCGACAAAGCCCGCATCCTGGCGCTGGCCGAACTGAACTTCGTTGCGCGCTGCGAGGTTGTCCACCTGCTGGGGCCGCCCGGCACCGGCAAGAGCCACCTTGCCAGCGCACTCGGTCTGGAAGCCGTCAAAGCCGGCAAAAGCGTCTCGTTCATCACGCTTGCGGACTTGATCGGTGCGCTTGCCAAGGCCGAACGGGAGGGCTCGCTGCGCGAGAGGATCCGCTTCTACTGCAGGCCATCTTTGCTGATCGTCGACGAGATCGGTTACCTCCCGGTCATACCCGGTGGTGGCAATCTGTTCTTCCA
>NZ_JAZDXA010000058.1:0-3257 GCF_040170545.1 Sphingobium sp. MK2 | reverse complement strand
CGTCCCGTCCACGCCGCCAGTGCCGTCGCCCGCCAATCCAGGCAAACTACGCCGCTGTCATGAATAAGCCGGGTTAGCAGGGCGGGTCATTCAATCCGCTTGGTCGGTCATCATCGCCAACAGGTAGTCGGCGGCGTTCTGAGCCTCACGGGCAGCCTCGAAAATCGCGCGCTTGTCGTTGCGGAGCGCGGTCAACCAGTGCTCGATATACGCGGCATGGTCTTCGCGTTCCTCGACCTTGAAACCGACAATCGCGCCGATGAAGGATGCGCCCAGCTCGGCTACGAGCTCGTCCCTCGCATAGTCGGCGCGGCTCGTTGAAATCAGGGTTTTCCGGTTGAGGCGGCTTTCATGCCCTGCATGATGCACGGCCTCGTGCGCAAGCGTGGCATAGTAGTCGTCGGCGGAATGGAACGCTTCAAAAGCAGGCATTTGGATATAGTCGTCGCGGGTGTGGTAATAGGCTTGCGATCCGCCGATGCGAACGGTTGCGTCGATGCGAGAGAACATCACTTCAAGCTCAACGTCGCGGGTTTCGGGATTGGTAATGATCGGGGCGGGCGCGGGATATTTGCCGTCCAGTCCCTCGACCTGATCGGCATTGAAAACCGTGTATCGTTTCAGAAACGGAATGGCGCGCTCGTCGTCCGTCTCGGAGTCCTTCACGACAAGCTTGTTAGCATAGACAATGGTGGTCCCCTTGCTGCCCTTCCGGACATTGCCGCCAAGCTCCAATGCCTGTTTGAAGGTCAGCCAATAGGGGGAGGCGAAGCCCTGACGCATGGCGCTGGCCCAAAGGCTGAGGACGTTGATCCCACGATAGGCGACCCCATTGTGCCGGAGCGGAATGGTCGGCCCACCGCTCCACGGCTTCACCCAAGGCTTGGTGCCCGCTTCGAGCATCGCAAGAATGTCGTCGGTGACGGCCTGATAAATGTCGATCCGGTTCGTTTCCTTAGCCATTTTCCTCACTCCTTTAGGCGAAGCCGCTGCCTGCGGCCTGCGGCTCTGACCCGCTGGCGAAGCGCGGGATGGGGAGGGGGGAGCAAAATCGATGGGAGTGGTGCGGGCGGCGCGACTAGGGAGGCCCCGGCGCGCGCGAGCGCGCCGGAACTGGCCGAACTTGTCGGGCAACCCGGTCCTGTCGATTATGCTTCGGGAACGAAAGGGCGGG
This sequence comes from Sphingobium sp. MK2, assembly GCF_040170545.1. Lineage (NCBI taxonomy): Bacteria > Pseudomonadati > Pseudomonadota > Alphaproteobacteria > Sphingomonadales > Sphingobiaceae > Sphingobium > Sphingobium sp. MK2. The sequence goes on along the minus strand of NZ_JAZDXA010000058.1, from coordinate 2,083 downwards.
TGCCCTTGGTGTTCCCCCGGTGGCAGCTGCCACCACCGGCAACGCGCGGCCCTAGCCGCTCATTATACGCGGCCGATTTTACCGGCTGCGTTCTGTAAAATGGGTGCGGTGGCAGCTGCCACCGCCCCGCAAGTTTGCGGGGAGCGCGGGAGTGAAGCGCGCTCCCCATGCCGTCATGCCGCTTGGCTTTCGCTATCAGCGGCATCGGGCAAGGCAGAGGGTCGAAGGGCGGGGGGCAGGATGCGCCGCCCCGCAAGGCGCTCGTTGACCGTCAAGGCAAGATCAGAGCGCTTCATGGTCTGGCAATTCTCTGCGGCGTCGTTGCCGCAACCTTCGGCCAGCAGCTTCAAGAGCGTGGCCTTGCTAAGCTGGTCATAGAATACCTGATTGGGTTCCCACTTGTCGGCCATGTCGATCTGCGCGGCCCCGACGATCTGCGCCAGCTGGCGGTCGCGGTCGCTATGGAACGAAAGGCTCGTGATCTGCGAGGCCACGCAGTAGGCCAGCAGCCGCAATTTCGCTTCGCTGTCCATCTGGCGCATGTCGTCCAGCGTGGGTGTCTCGGCCAAGCGGGCAAGATCGGCCCCCGCGATTTCGTCAATGTCGGCAATCGTGGAATGGCCCATGATCGCCTCGTCAACATGGAAGCGGTTCTTCTCGGCGGTGATTTCGGCGGCTTGTTGCCACGAATAGGAGTTGCCGCGAACCTGCCCCAATAGGCCCGTCAAGAGCACGTCCAGCGCCAGCTCCGGGTCGCTGGCAAGGGCTTCCCGAACCGCCATCGTGCGGATGCCGCCCAGCTGATCCATGACCTTCTGCGAGTAGTCGGGCCGGGGAGGCTTGGGGCCATCGGCGGCGGTGCCCTTGGCGCTGCGCGTGAACGCAACCTGTTCGATACCGTCATGCCCGATGAAGACGATAAGCGAGTGCTCGGCCTTCTGCTCGGCGGTGAAGACGCGGCAAGCCGATACGATAGCGTCCTGCTTGCGGGTCAGGGCGCGCAACTCGTCGTCATAGTCGTGCTCGTCCTCGTCCACCTCGCTTTCCCGCTTGGCGATTGCCGCCTCGATCTCGACCAGCTGCGCGGTTTCTTCCTCGGTCGGATGGCGCTCGCCAGCGGGTTCCAGATGGCCGCGCATCCAGTAGGAATCAGGCCGGTAGAGCTGCCCTTCTGCATCGCGCCAGCCATCTTCGCGCGCCGCCTTGGCGATGGCGTCGAGCCGATCTTGCACAAGGTCCATGACAAGGCCCGCATCATCGCAATAGCGACGTTCTCCGAAAAGATCGGTGGTGAAGGTGCCGCCTGCGGCGCAATAGGCTTCCTCGCCTACAATGCGAAAATGCTTGTCGGTATCGGCAACCTTCTCCTGGGTGAGCATGGCGCGGATTTGGTGGGCGTTGTCGCCGGTGCGCTTGAAAACCTCAAGCTGGCGGTCCTGATCGTCTGTCAGCGCGAAAGCCTGCGCCGCGCCCATGCCGATTTCGTCTTTCTGGAAGGCTTTGAGAATGGTCGGGTGCAGCGCCGCCAGCTTCAACACGCGGCGGACATAGGCGGGGGAGACGCCGAACGATGCTGCAACATCGTCAACGTCTTTGCCGCTGTCGATGATCGCCCGATAGGCGGCGATGGCATCGGCGGGGTGCATGTCCTCACGCTGCGCGTTCTCGGCAAGAGAGATTTCCAGCGCCTCGTCCTTGCTGCGGATTTCAACGGGAACCTCGAAAGTGCCGGGGATGGTCTTTGCCTTCTGCAACAGCTTCAAGGCCCGGTAGCGCCGCCCTCCAGCGCAAATCTTGATCTTGCCGTCCTCATCATAGCCGATCAGGTTTTGCAGCACGCCCCGCGCCTGAATGTCGGCTGCGAGGGCTTCAATTTCCTTGGGCTTCACCTTCCGCACGTTGAGGTCGGAAAGCGCCAGCTTGTTCAGTTGGATGGTCTGGATGGTCATTTTTCACTCCTTTAGGCGAAGCCGCTGCCTGCGGCCTGCGGCTCTGACCCGCTGGCGAAGCGCGGGATGGGGAGGGGGAAGCAAAATCGATGGGAGTGGTGCGGGCGGCGCGACTAGGGAGGCCCCGGCGCGCG
>NZ_JAZDXA010000057.1:0-19549 GCF_040170545.1 Sphingobium sp. MK2 | reverse complement strand
ATGGCGACTATATCGGCATCGGCCCCGGCGCCCATGGATGAGCGCGCCGGAACTGGCCGAACTTGTCGAGCAACCCGGTCCTGTCGATTATGCTTCGGGAACGAAAGGGCGGGTGCCCTTGGTGTTCCCCCCCGGTGGCAGCTGCCACCACCGGCAAGGCGCGGCCCAGGGCCGCACATTTAGCGGCTAGAGAATGGCGAGAGCGAGAACCGCAACGATTGATCCGCACAATGCGGACAAGAGCATCAGGCGTGTCGTCGCGGCATTGATCGCGATCGCAGCGCCGGCACAGGCCCATAGCAGCGCAATCGTGGGTCCAGCGCGGTAGATAAGGAAGCCGATATAGCTGTTCGGCAGGAGCCGCGGATAATCGACGATCAGGCGTGCAACGATACCGCCGCCTGCGAGAATGAGCGCGGCGATCAGCCATGCCGCGATTGCCTCGACGCGCGGCGATGCACTGTGCCTGGGCGCGGCCTGCATCGTCGTTCGCATCGCATCATTCATGCTAATCTTCCCTTATAGCCCTGACCGTCACCCGAATGGGCGGAGACGGCTTTGCTGGCTCCGTGGAGCCGCGCGGCGCAGCCGTGTGGTGGAATAGGGCAGGTTCCCGGCTCCGATCATTTGCACTTGTTCGGCAGCTGGCCCCTCTCGATCGCCAGATTCCTCATCGCCTCGTAATCGACACCCCAAAGGCCTCGTCGCTCATCGGCAGCGTCTTTCATGAAACGGGCATAGGCCAGCCCTGAATGTTGCCTGTAATCAACGGCATATCCATGGCGTACCATCGTTGCCGAAACAGATGCCCCATTCGACCGAAACCGGCACGACAGGTTAGACCGGCCCCAGCTTGTCCGCCGCGTGTTGCATATCGGCTCGATCGTCAGCTTTTCGTCCTGAAAATCGCTGGTGCAATCCATGCCGCCATTTTGCTTCACCAGCTCTTCCAAATAGAGCTGCGCTGCGATCTTGGGCACATTGCCCTTACCGTCCTCATCCGGCGCATCGATTCCCGACAACCGCACCCGCTTTTTATCGAGCGTTTCGAGCGTATCGCCGTCGATAATGCGCGGGTTCTCGACGTGGATCGAAACTGGCTCGCTATTCCTTGCTTGCATCTGATTGAACAGCGCACCGAACGCGAAAACAGAGAGAATCGGCAACGCGATTTGCTGATTTCGCGGCCATTTTTTGAAACCTCGGATCAGCACCTGGCTTTCTCCTGAAGAATGTCGTTCCAGTCCATCGGCGCCGGGGCTGGCGGGAGGATGATTTTCAATTCGCGGTCGTTGGCAGTGAGGTGGCCGCGCGCGTCCTCTATGGCCTGTGCCGCTTCCTGGCCGTGTTGCGAGTAGATGACGATTTTGCGGATGCGTTCGGGGATCGCGATCAGGCCATAGCGGCGAATGCCGCCCGCGCCCCATACCTTAAATTTCCCGGCGCTAAGCTGGGACACGGAAACGGCTTCCTCGAAGCCTTCCGCGAGGCGCAGCACGTCGCCGGGTGGCTGGCCGCCGATCCGCATGGCGGCATGTCGGACCAGGCCAAGCGTCAATTTCGCCTCGCGCAGCGCCGCATGGTAGCGTTTCTCGCCGGTTGCTGGATCGAGCAAGATCCGCTGCACGGCGATTATGCCTTCATCGGCCTCGAACGGCACGAGAAGGGCAGGATGCTCTTCGCGGGCATCGGGCGGGCCAACGATGCAGCGCGGTGCGAAGCGAACCTTGAGGCCGGTCGGGTCGATTGCGCGCGAACGCAGATAGCGTTCAGCCGCGGTGCCCGCGATCGGCACGGCGGAATCCCATAGTTGCAGGGCGAGCTTCCGGCGCGAGGGTTCAGGCGCGCGATCGACCGTCTCGCCGCTGGTGTGACGATTGATTTTGCGGCTGTTGAGCGCGGACCATACGGCTTCCTGGCTGCAACCGGCCCAACATTTGAACAGGACGGCCTTCTTGCCGGGGGTGACTTGGAGCGACGGATTGCGGTCGTTGTGGGCTGGGCAGCAAACCATGCCATATGAGCCGCGCCAGTGGCCGCCCATATCCGCTACGATCCGACGTGCGCGTGCTTCGACGTCCATCTGCATCGAACTTCTTTCGTCAACGGTATCCCTACATTGGGATTTATACACATTTCACGGAGGCGGGCAAACGGCCGGGATATATGCCAATATCGCGCATGGCCCGACTAGGGCCATTCAATATAAATATCTCCGCCGGTTATCTTCACTTGCGGATGACTCACGTTCTTTCGCCTCAATCGCTTCGCCCAAGCTGGCGAGAATATCGGCCAGCTCGCGCTTGTCCCGCTCTTCACGGGTTAGCTCCCATAGGGGCAGCTGATCCCTCATGCGCTCCATGTCGCGCGCCGCCTCGATCTGGCGATACTGTTCGCAAGCGGGGGCTGGGTCAGCCGCGATGCCGCGACGGCGGCGAGCGGCGAAGATTTTGGAGAGGAAGGCGGGGAAGAGGAAGCGATAGGCGTTCGTGGCCTGCTTGATGCGCGGGCCAGCGCCTTGCGCTTCTTGATCGGGAACCGGCTCGTAGCGCCGGAACCAGTCGATAATGCGCGCCTCTTTGAGGCGCGAAAGCGTCTGAACGACGCAATTTTTGCTGAGGCCGGTTCCCTCCATGATGGTGTGAAGGCTGGGGAACAACGCGCCGGTGCTATAGTCGATGACGCGGGCCAGGAACTCGATAATCTGGATGCCGGCCTGTCCGATCGCACCGTTACGAATGCGCGGCGTGGTTGTCCGCCGCTGCGCGAGCGTCTGCCGCTCGTAGAGCTTTGCGGCTTCGATCATCTCGCGCATCTGGCGAGCATTGCGGATCGGCGTGTAGGCCTTCGCCCGCTTCTCGTGGCCTACGGCGATGCTGCCGGCCCAGACTTTGACGCGCGGTTTTTCGGCACGCGCTAGCAAGGCGCGGTCGATCTTGGCGAGGCCAGTGCTACGCAGCACGGCGCCTATGGAAGTGGTCATGCGGACCTCCCTTCGTCGGTCCCGCGAGGCCAAGCGCCATCGCTCCCGAAAGCACGCTTTCGAGATTGACTTTCGCTGCCGCACCACCGATAAAGGGAGCCAAGTTAGACGCGCTCACCTTCGGTGGCACAAACAGCCCTCGCTCAGCCAAGCGAGGGTTTTTTGTTGCCCTGTCGCCTCGGGGAGCCACCCCGCACGCAACAGATGAATCGCCGACTCCAAGGCGGAATCAGCGCGTCATAACTGGCTCAAGTTTAAGGGGTTGGCAAGAATAAGCGTGCGCGCACGCTTATAAGGCCCAGTCGGCCCCAAGCTGGGGTTTGAGTAGCAACGGAACAGAAAACCTACATAAGGGGCTTCAAGCATCGTCGATACCTGTGGCACCAGGATCGCGTAGCGGCCTCAACTCGCCGCGCGCCACGATGTCGGGAATGGTGAAGGCATAGCGCCCGAGCATGTTGATGTGCCTGGAACCAAGCGGCGAGAGGCGGGCGACGTCCTCGTCCAGGATCACATGGCCTTCGGCGCGTAGCTGGCTGACCGCCGCGTCGATGTAGATCGTGTTCCAGAGCACGACCAGGTTGACGACGAGCCCGAGCGCGCCGAGCTGATCCTCCTGCCCTTCGCGGTAGCGCTGGCGAAGTTCACCGCGCTTGCCGTGGAATATGGTGCGGGCAAGCAGGTGGCGGCTCTCGCCGCGATTGAGCTGGACCAGGATCCGGCGCCGGTAGGTTTCGTCGTCGATGAACCGCAGCATGTAGAGTGACTTGATGAGGCGGCCAAGCTCCTGAAGGGCACGTGCCAGCCTGGTGGGGCGATCATTGGTCTGAAGGACACGGGTGAGATCGGTCGCGCGCACGACGCCGAGTTTGAGCGATCCGGCCAGTCGAAGGAGATCATCCCAATGTTCGACAATCAGCCTGGTGTTGATCCTATTCGCGGCGAGGTCATCCAGCACGCCATAATCGGCCTTGCCATCGACACGCCAGAACCGCGCGCCGCCAATGTCGGCGATGCGCGGCGAGAACTGGAGCCCGAGCAGGTGAAAAATGCCGAAGATCGTGTCGGTGTAGCCGGCTGTGTCGGTCATGATCTCGCCTGGCCGCAATTCGGTTTCCTGGTCGAGCACGACGGCAAGCAGATAGAGGCTGTCGCGCAACGTGCCGGGCACCGTCAGAGCATTCAGCCCGGAAAAGCGATCAGAAACCAGATTGTACCAGGTGATGCCGCGTTCGCGCCCGAAATAGCGCGGGTTTGGGCCGGCGTGGATCGTGCGGACTGGCACGGTGAAACGCAGTCCATCGGCAGAGGCGACCTCGCCGCTGCCCCAAACGCGGGCCAGTGGTATCCTGTTATGGGCCGCGACCAGCAGCGCGTTGGCTGTGGTCAGCGTCTCGGCGCGGATGAAGTTCTGCTTCACCCAGCTCAACCGTGACCGGCGCAGCGCGGACACCTCGGGACGGACAAGCGGTTCGAATCCGGTATTGGTGGCCTCCGCGACAAGCACCGCGCAGATCGTCGTCGCTATATCCTCGGCGCGTGCATTGCCTTCGCTGGCATGCGTGAACGCCGCCGCGAAACCGGTTCGCGCATGCATCTCCAGGATCAGCTCGGGAAGATCCAGCTGCGGCAAGCGCGCGTCGATTGCCCTATGGAGATCGGTGAGGCTGAGTGGCTCGTCGATCCTGTCGAGCGGTGCGATCGACAGGTCGGCGCCGCTCGCCGTTTTCGTGATGGTCACGGCATCGTTGTCCGGTACGCGCGCCGCTGTCTCGCGGTAGGCGAGATCGAGCCGCGCGGACAGCCTGGCGATCTCCTCGTCGCCAGCGACCGCCACGCCGACCGTGCGGCATACCGTCGGTCGCGCCGCTTCCCAGGCGGCTCCTGTCAGCAGGCCTTTGCGCGGGTCGGCGTAGCGAAGCGAGCGAACAGGAAAGACGTCGCGACGGCGAATGGCGCGGCGTAGCCGGTCGAGCGTACAAAGCCGGTATCCGGTCAGATCGAATGTACCGTCATCACTCTTCAACTGGCGCGCCCACCCCTTGGGGACGAACGATGTTGGTGGCGGTCCACGGCGCTTCTCGCCCCTGTGAACTCTTCGCAGGTGGTCGACCGCGTCGAGCAGCGGCTGTCCTGCGGGCGCGGCTGCAAGATCGAGCGCTGCCAGCATCTTCGGCAGATAGCGCATCGTCCCGGCCTGCTGGCGCAACTCGACAAAATAGCTCTCGTCGTTCGGCCGCGCGAGAAGGTTCACCTGTGCGACGGCGTCGGTCAGCGCTGCCCGGTCGACGAGCGCGAACACGGCCGCGCGCACCTGCGCATCGCTGATGCTATCATCGAGCAGCACGACGCCGGCATCGCGAAGCCGGAGCGATGCGGCATCGAGATCACGCAGCGAACGCATCCGAGCATCCCTGGCGTTGATGCGCGCGTTGGAAAACATTCTGGTCGACACGACGTCGAACAGGTCGATGACATCGTCGCTGGCCGACGCTTCGAGGGTGCGGATGAACGCGACGAGGGTGGCAGCGCGCCGATCGTCGGGGAGGCGGGCCACCGCCTGCGCCCGCGCCGCACCGGCAAATCGCGCCAATGCGACCGCCTTGCCGGGTGGCACCCGGTCAAGTTCGGGCAAGCCCGCTGTGAACGTGCGGATTTCGGTAAGGCGATCAACGGCGCGGCTGATCTCGGGTCCGCTTTGCAGGTATGGACCGTCACGCAGTCGATCGAGCGGGCTTTGCCGCCCGTCGCCAATAACGGCGACCAGCGTGTCGAGCCGGGCGCGTTGCTCTGACGTCAGCCTGTCGATGAGACGGCGATGAACGTGTGTGGCGACCCGTGTGCGGACTCGTGCGATATCGCGCTCGAGGACGGACAGCCCTGGCAACAGCACCTTGGATTCAATCAGCCACGTCGCCGCTGCATCGAAGAGCGCCGATGGCCGATCGGTGCCCGTCCAGCACAGCGCGTACAGGAAACGATGCAATCGGAACGCGATGCGTGGATCGGAGAAAACCTGGTAGCCATAATGGTCGCGGATGCGCGGGCCGTGCCGCCATCGTCCCTTGGTCGCGCAATATTGCGCCATCCGTTCGCACGGCTCGTCGATCGCCAGCTGGCTGCCTGCGAACCGCATGACCGACGCCGGTGTCTGTGCCGGATCTTCGAGAAAGGTACCGAGCAACCGCAAAGAGCCAAGCTGTACCGCAACGCCGAGCCTGTTGTGATCGCCGCGGTGCGCGCCGATGAACATCCGGTCTGCATCGTCGAGATGAAAATGGCGCGCCAACTGGTCCGATGTAGGATCGCCGGCGAAGCGACCATAGCGCCGTGCCTGCTCGTCCGAGAGAAAGCTGACCGGCACTGCTCGGCCTATGCTGCTATTTTAGGCCGAACCCCGCGCTTGCCCAGCAATTCGCTGGCCCGCTCTCGCGGCTGACCTTTCGCATCGACATAAGCATAAAGCGTCGACACTGACACGCCGAGTTGGAGTGCAACATCGCGTGCGGCATTGTCGCGATCCGCCGTCAGCGCCATCGCGGCCTTCAGCTTCTGCTTCGTCATGACCCGCGGCCGACCACCTGCACGGCCTCGCGCCCTGGCCGCGGCCAGCCCCGCCATTGTACGCTCATGGGTCAGATCGCGCTCGAACTCGGCCAGGGTAGCGAAAATACCGAACACCAACCGGCCCGTAACGGTCGTCGTGTCGATATCGCCGGTCAGCACCTTAAGGCCGATCCCGCGCTTCTGCAGATCGCCGACCAGCCCAACGACGTGGGGTAGCGACCGTCCGATCCGGTCGAGCTTCCAGACTACGAGGGTGTCGCCATCACGCATGATGTCGAGTGCCTTGTCGAGCCCAGCCCGTTCGGTCGCACGGCCCGAGCACACGTCGTCGAATACCCGGTCGCATCCGGCACGATCCAGCGCATCGCGTTGTAGATCGAGATTTTGCTCGCCTGTCGACACCCGCATATATCCGATCAGCATCGACGCCCGCTCCTTCTTGCATTAATCTATCGAAGGATGGGTTTACCGGCTATAGGTTTCTGGATGGGTAGATGTGAGATTGAGGGTCATCCAGCGGTCCGATCGTAATCGCCGGCCCGCTTCGCATCAAACCGGGGTTTATTGGAAAAACCAGACGGCCGCTTCCGCCCCAATTGCGGACGTCGCGGAAAGCGATAGCTTCGAGCCCATGAGCGAGTATCGGGACAGCAGCACGCTAGGTGGAAAGATCGGCTGCGGTATGGCGGCCTTTGTCGGTGTTCCCCTCATCGGGGTCGTCTTCATCGTGAGTTCGCTCGGCGACTGTGCGCCAGATGCCGAATGCCACAGAGGCTTAGACTGGCCGCTGCTAGGTGGGGCAATCGCGATAGCCGCAGCGGTTGGTTTGGGTGTTCGGTCGCTAACAAATTGGATCAAGGGGCGTCGGAGGGACGGCAGCTAACCACCACTTCGCGCCCTTCCGGAATGGCCCGCGGCCTTGAGGCGTGCTGCCTTATGTAGGTTTTCTGTTCCGTTGCTACTCAACCCCCGGTTATAGCTCGGGAGGGACCATGTCGGAGACGCGTCTAGGTCGTACTCATAAATGCCTGAATCGCCTGGGACTGCTCGAACCCTACCGGCCCATGGGCGACTGAAGTCGTGCGCTCGGGTGAACTGGGGACGGCCATGGAGAAAGCCCTCCATGGCCGCCCCGTCGTCACTATTCTTTACATCCAACCGTCGAGATCGGCGGGAATTCCGCCCAGCGTACCTTTGCCGGTAATGGCGTTCAGATCGAACGGCTGCGCTTGAAGGAAAAACTCCAGCTGATCGTGCGACGTCACGAGCGAATTGATCACGCGAACTTTGATACCCTTGAAATTCGGCCCATCGATCTGCAGCGCCTTCAAGGTGATCTTCGATCCATGCGCTACCTTAACGAAGCGCGGGTAGTTCAGCAGACGAAACCCAGGCTGGAGAATCTCCAGCTCGATGTCGATCGGCCCGGAATTCTTGATCTCCATCTCACCCATGTTGCCGATCAGCATCTCCGAAGGCGAGTACTTGGTGAAAGACATTTTCAAGACCGAATTGATCACGGCCCCGACGTTCTCCTTGGTGCCGAAGAAGGTGTCTCGAAACAGGCCGACAGTGCGACGCTTTTCCAGGGCATCCTTGAAGGCGCTTTCATCGTCGCCTCGCGTCAGGAACAACGTCGTCACGCGGTGGTCCATTCCGGCCGCTTCCTGCTCCATGGTCGTTCCGAGATGGGCGTCGGTCGTCGCAGCGATGTAGAGATTGTATTTCAGAGCCACGTCCATGGCCGCAGGGTGGATGAAGTCGCTCTGCGCGACCTCGATGCCTGACAACAGGCCCTCCTTGAACATCCGCTCGAGAAACGGTGTCACCACGGCATCTCCGGGGATGGAAGATGGGAAGGTGGGATGATTCCACTGACAGATGCCACCTTGGCGCTTCGCTTCACGGAACCGCGCCTCCAGGTCCTTTTCCACCGGACCGGTTCGGTTCCAGTCCACCTGATGCTGTGTGCCGGTCTGCTTGAACGTGCTGTAGTGGATCTTGGCTGGGTTCAGCGCATTGGCATCCTTGAGAAAATGGCAGTTGAAGTGCCCGATGCCACGCGTGATCTCAGCCCCGAGGGAGAGCCTCATACCCTTCAGTCCGAGCATGCCGGAATCGATGAAAGCGCGCCCGATTTCATAGCTGCGGTTTTTGTTGGTTCCGGTGTCGCGGATTTTCGGCGTGATGATGTCGTGCTCTGTGAAGGACACGAATTTGAGCCCATCATGGGCCGCTTCCGCCAGGCGCAGCGTGGGCCATGCGGAGCCGTCGGAAAAGACCGTATGAAGGTGCAGATCGCCGGCGAGGACATGATAGCCCTCCTGGGTATCAGGGAAGATCAGCCGCGAGGGCGACGGCGGGCGATCGTCCGACTGCGCCACGAACTCGGCGGAAGCTTCGCTGGCCACAAGCATACTGCTTACGAGCATCGCAAAAGACGAAATCATTGTGTTGATGTATTTACGCTTGGTCATAAGACCTCCCAATGAGAATGTTGAAAAGGGCTCTGTTGCAAACATGGGGCACGGCCGCGCGGCGTCACCCAGTTGGGGGATTAGGCAGCATTGGCGAAATGCTTATTGAGCATAATCATGGTTTCGGTCAGGGCCGAGGGTCCAATTCCGAATGCTCTTTCAACCAGGCGCACCTCCCCCATGATACCTGGCTGCAGGCACCATGCCTGGGCCTGTCCTTTGCGTAGGGCGCGCATGACCTCGAAGCCCTTGATCGTGGCGTAGGCCGTTGGCATCGACTTGAAGCCACGTACCGGCTTGATCAGCATCTTCAGCTTGCCGTGGTCGGCCTCGAGCACGTTGTTCAGATATTTCACCTGCCGGTGCTCGGTTTCCGCCGCCAGTTTGCCTTCGCGTTTCAGCTCAGCGATTGCTGCGCCGTAGCTGGGTGCCTTGTCGGTATTGAGTTTGGCCGGCTTTTCCCAGTCCTTCAGGCCACGAAGAGCTTTGCCCAGAAAGCGCTTCGCCGCTTTGGCGCTGCGTGTCGATGACAGATAGAAATCAATCGTGTCGCCCCGTTTGTCGACCGCCCGGTACAGGTAGGTCCATTTGCCCCGCACCTTTACGTAGGTCTCATCCAGACGCCAGCTCGGATCAAAGCCGCGCCGCCAGAACCAGCGGAGACGCTTCTCCATCTCCGGCGCGTAGCGCTGCACCCAGCGATAGATCGTCGTATGATCGACATCGATCCCACGCTCGGACAGCATTTCCTCGAGATCACGGTAGCTGATGCCGTATCGACAATACCAGCGCACCGCCCATAGGATGACCTCGCCGGTAAAATGCCGTCCTTTGAAATCGTTCATCGCAACTGACCTTGACAGTACATGAGCCCAATCTTGGAAACCGTGTCAGAGTTTGCAACAGAGCCCAATAAGTTCAGAATGAGCATCGGCTGTCGGGGCCAATTGCCGTATTAGGATCTTTGCCAATGGCAGTGGAAATGCTCCTAGGGGTTGCGGCGCATCGACGAGCCAAGGAAAACCGGGTTGGAATAAAACCAGAGATCAGTCCATGCGTCTTCGCCCTCGGCATCGGGCGCCGGCTCGGCATCCTCAGTATTCGTCCCGCGCAGACGGAGATATTCATCGCCTGCGACCGGTTCGAGAGCCGTTTCGATCACGCGCCATTCGCCCTCTCGCTTCCATTCCGCCTCGGTAAAGCGCGCCACGACGCGCGTGCTCGGATTCCGATCAAGATTCGGATCGGCGGATTTCGTGCCCACCGATCCGCGGATCAGGTCAATATGGTGAACGGCAGGATTGTCGCCATTGGCATTCAATCCGTCGGGATCCCGAAAGCGGATCGTAAGGTGAAGCGGCTCACCATTGCCTGCATTTATGGTGGAACCGAATTCGATCGGACGCGCATCGGCGCCTGTTCCCAACAGAATCTCAAGTTCCGACACGAGATCGCCTGTAGTCACGAAAATGCGTCCGGCGCGCATGGCGGCGATGATCGATGCGGGGTTCTTTGGCGCGTGGACATAAGTCTTCGAATATTCGCCAGGCCAGAAGTCGAAACCGCCTTCGGTCCAGTTGATGTGTGAGTCTGAGTTGGCGGTAATCCACCAGCGTCGTCCTTCACCCAGCATGGAATCCCAGAAGCCGCCAAGCCGCGCGGTCATCTGGTCGAAACCACCCATGGTCGGGAAATCGCCATAGGCCCCGCGCGGGATCGCATCGCCGAAATAGGCCGCATAGCGCGAAGGGCCGACACTTTCGCCGACCTGACCGGCGGCCTGATGGCCCGGCGCACCTTCCATCCCGATGGCGACTTCCGGCGCGGTATCGTTCCAGCCACGCAATCCGGAAGGGGTGGTCAGGCCGTATTTGCCCATGCCGGTTGCGGACCTCGAGGGATGGTGTGCGAAAAGAACAGGCTTTGGCTGTTGTGCATCCATTGTCCGCAATGCGTCCAGCATTCGCCCTTCACTGTTGCGCGACGGATCGCGGGGCCACGCCTCGCGGGCGCCGTAGCCCTTCTCCAGCTCGCGCAACCGGTCGGCCTCGTCGTCACCTGCCGGAACGATGATGCTGCTGTGATCCGCTCCGGGCGTATCGAATTCCATGCCGAAGAATTGCACCAATTCCGGCACCAGCTGTCGTGATCGCAGCAGTTCGGGATAGGCGTGGTCGTGGTTGACCTTGCTATGATTGGGGCCGCCATGATCGGTCGCCACCATCCAGTCCAAACCGAATTTGCGCGCCATCAGGGCGTTCATGGGAATCGGGTATATCGCATCACCGCCCACGGTCGGCGTCGGCGGGTCGGCCTTTTCGTCATAGCCGGTCGAAAAGCGACTGTGAGTGTGATGATCGCCCGCCAGCCAGCGCGCTTCTCCGGCATCGGCGCCCGGCTGCGGCGCCGGCACATCGATGCTGTGCATATGACGTTCGTGCGCGGTAACGGCAAATACCGGCAAGCAAACGAGGACCAGAGCGGCTGATGATCTCGTGGCGTTTCGAAGCATGTTTCTGTTCCTGGGATGAATTGATTGGCTCTGTTGCAAACATGGGGCACGGCCGCGCGGCGTCACCCAGTTGGGGGATTAGGCAGCATTGGCGAAATGCTTATTGAGCATAATCATGGTTTCGGTCAGGGCCGAGGGTCCAATTCCGAATGCTCTTTCAACCAGGCGCACCTCCCCCATGATACCTGGCTGCAGGCACCATGCCTGGGCCTGTCCTTTGCGTAGGGCGCGCATGACCTCGAAGCCCTTGATCGTGGCGTAGGCCGTTGGCATCGACTTGAAGCCACGTACCGGCTTGATCAGCATCTTCAGCTTGCCGTGGTCGGCCTCGAGCACGTTGTTCAGATATTTCACCTGCCGGTGCTCGGTTTCCGCCGCCAGTTTGCCTTCGCGTTTCAGCTCAGCGATTGCTGCGCCGTAGCTGGGTGCCTTGTCGGTATTGAGTTTGGCCGGCTTTTCCCAGTCCTTCAGGCCACGAAGAGCTTTGCCCAGAAAGCGCTTCGCCGCTTTGGCGCTGCGTGTCGATGACAGATAGAAATCAATCGTGTCGCCCCGTTTGTCGACCGCCCGGTACAGGTAGGTCCATTTGCCCCGCACCTTTACGTAGGTCTCATCCAGACGCCAGCTCGGATCAAAGCCGCGCCGCCAGAACCAGCGGAGACGCTTCTCCATCTCCGGCGCGTAGCGCTGCACCCAGCGATAGATCGTCGTATGATCGACATCGATCCCACGCTCGGACAGCATTTCCTCGAGATCACGGTAGCTGATGCCGTATCGACAATACCAGCGCACCGCCCATAGGATGACCTCGCCGGTAAAATGCCGTCCTTTGAAATCGTTCATCGCAACTGACCTTGACAGTACATGAGCCCAATCTTGGAAACCGTGTCAGAGTTTGCAACAGAGCCGTCATGGCTGTTCGCCTGGGCGGCTGTCCCGGCAGCGAGCGCCATAGCCGCCACCGATGAGAACGCAATTTGCCGCGTCCAATGGCCAAGGAGGGTCATGTTAAACTCCAATAGTTGCTTGTATGTTGGTTGGCTGATCAGAAAGTGTAGCCGAGCGAAACGCCATAAGTGCGCGGCGCGCCGCGGAATGCCGCGTAGACGGGCAGAGCCACGTAAAGGGTCGTCGCGTATCTTTTATTGGTGAAGTTGCGCACCCAGCCGGTCACGGTGAGGTGGTCGGAAAACTTTCCTTCCAGCTGCGCATTGCCCAGAAAATACCCTTTGACATCCTGGTAGTTGTCGAGTTCGGTAAAGTAGTTATCAATAAATCGACCATTGATGGATGGCGTAATCGTAAAGTTTTCTCCGGCCTGGAACGTGTAACGGACCGCACCCGTCAGTGTCAGCTTGGGCGCGAACGGGAGCGCATTGCCAATTCTGCGCTCGCGCTCGGCAGGATCATCGGAATCCATTTCGAGAATCCTGCTTTCAAGCAGCGACACGCCACTTTGTATTTCCAGGCCGTCGAACGGACGAACCGTGATGTTGGCCTCGGCACCGAAGGTACGGGCACTTCCAACGTTGGTCCTGATGTTCGAGGGGAGGCCGCCCACCAGCTTGTTGAGACTGCCCTGCAGATTGCTGAAGTCGTTATAAAATACGGAAGTCTCGATCTGCACCGGACCGCCGCGCGGGAGGAACTTCACGCCGGCTTCATAAGTCCACACACGCTCCGACTGGAATGGGTCGGTCTCTGCCAGGGTTAATGAAGTCGATCCGTCAAAACCACCCGACTTGAAACCCTTGCTGATCGAGGCGTAGGCAGTCGTGGACGGGGACACCTCGTAACTTAGGTTCAGGCGACCTGACACGCTGCTGTCGGAGAACTTGCGGTCGAAGATCAGCGGCAAGGGCGGCCAGGCGACAGGCGCGAGACTCACCCCGTAGGGATCGAGATCAATTGTCGATCCGCGGAACTGGGTCCTGTCCCGGGTGTACCGAGCGCCGGCACCGATTTTCCATCCATGTCCCAGCTTAATGCTACCATCGGCGAATCCCGCGAGGCTACGACGGCGCTGCGTGTAGTCGGCCCCTATGATCGTTTGCAGTGCGTCGGCGAGATCCAGCTCGCTTTCCATCCGAACGTTATCACGATAGATGTTAGCGCCGAGCACCCAGTCGATCGGTCCGGGCGATGCATTTTGAAGGCGCAACTCGGCGGTACCTTGCGCGACACGATCGTCCCAGGTCGCGTCGTTGCGGCGCAATGGCGACATGTCGCCATTGCTTGTGTAATGCTGCTTGAGATGTTCGTAGCCCAAAATTGCCACTAGCAGCACATCGTCGGCGATCGTCTGGTTCAGCGTGAAGGATCCGCCGTAGCTGGATTTCCTCAGTTCCGGGGGAAGTGCTGAATCAACGGTATATGGCGCATTCGGCTCGATGCCGCCAAGCGTGGCGGTCCGCTCGAGATACTGTACTGCTCCGACTTCGCGGAACGCATGCGCGTTCAGGGTGATGCGCGTTCCAGAATTCGGTTCCAGAACCAGGATCGCGCGACCGCCATAGTATTTCGAGCGACCGGCCTTGTGGTCGATGCCGGGGTCGGTGAGAGGTGGCAGGGCGGGCACTGCGGAACCGCTGCGACCGGCGGTGCCAGTATTGGTGATGAAGCCGTCGGTCTTGTCGTACACGCCGGCAAGACGCAGTTTCACTCCGTCGAGCAGCGGGCCGCCTATCGCGGCTTCCGCGCGCCAGGAATTGAAGCGACCATACTCGACACGAGCGTTCCCCTGAAGTGTATTGCCGGGCTGATTGGAGATGATGTTGACCGCACCGGCAGTGGTGTTCTGGCCATAGAGCGTGCCTTGCGGTCCCTTGAGTATCTCGATGCGACTGACATCGAACATTTGCCCTCCGACGAGGGCGGCCGAACCTTGATAGACCCCGTCGACGCTCACCGCTGCGGAGGGATTCCCGTTAGGGCGAAAATCGTCATATCCGATCCCGCGGATGGTGAATGTCTGGATGGTGCGACCTCCGGCGATTTGCGGTGAAACGACCACGCCCGGCGTCAGGCGGGACGCGTCCACCAAGTCCTTGACGCCCGCTTCGCGCAGTGCCTCTGGAGACAGGACGCTGACTGCCGATGGAACATCGATCAGCCGCTGGTCGCGTTTCTGGGCCGTGACGATGATGTCGCCACCTGCCTCGACAGGATCGTCGGCGGCGTAAGCCGGGGGAGCCGCGATCGTCAGGGAAGCGAAGGCGGAGGATAGCAGATGAACGCGGCGGAACTTGTGCTGCGATGAGCTGGCCATGAAATCAGTCCTTGGAACATGTATGTCAGAAGAGGGCGAGCGACATCGGCCACCGCCCGGATCGGGGGTGGATCTCGCGTCGCTCAGGACAATGAGGGGCCTAGTCGGAGACGACAGGCCGTTGCGGCATACGCCGGGACCCCGCCCATCGATGGATGTGTGAATACTTCATAGGACCCCCTGCCCGAATCGAACGGCTGTACAGGTAGGTGTATCGTGTGAATCTTCTATGACAGCCGGAGAAACGCTCGTGGGTATCCTGTGCGGATGCGCCGTCGGCGAAGCGATATGCGCGATGCCGTCCTGCTCAGGGAGCAAACTTGGCAACGGTGTGGTGAGGCTCTATCTAGATTGGGAAAGCCAGCCGAATTCGGGCGGAGCTTAATTCGAACGGCTGTACAGAAGGGTGTCAGGTTTGAGTCGCTTGCGATATATGTCCGATGAAGCCTCGCCCCAGGCAGAGCGGATGAGTGAGGCCGCGTATGACCTTGCCGAAGAGAGCGGTCTGGCAGCGCTCAGCGCACGAAGTCTGGCGCGAAAGACAGGAATGAGCCCGTCGGCAATCAATTACCACATCGGCAATCGCGAGCGGCTCATCGCGCAGATCGCGTTCAAGGCTATCGCGGTATCTAGCCGCTGGCGGCAGTCGCAGGCCGCTTTACAGGAAGAGGGTGCCCCGAGGTGGGCCGAGCTTGATCACGTGTTCACGTCGCTGTTGCAGGATCGGTTGAGCACCGGCCGTATGGTGATGGCACTTTTGCAGGAACTGGAGAACGAGGCCGTCGCCAGCGGTCAGACCGCTATCGAAGAGGCGCTGCGCGAGGAAATGTTCGCTGAAACGGCGTTCTGGCGCGATCTGGCAATCCGCCATGGCGAAAGCGTGGATGCGTGTAGCGCGACATCGTCGGTGACTGGTCAGCGACATTGATGGTGATGTGTCAGCGGTGACGTTGGGGATAGTGTCACACGAGGTTGGCCTGGATCAAGAGGCGTTGTCGCGCAGCGATGTCGCTGGCATGGTTTCGATGTCGCTGGGCGATGTCGCTGGATCAGGAGCACTGTCGCGGAGCGATGTCGCTGAGGCCAGGGCGGATCGCCTGCGATAGCTCTCGACGTTCATTTCCAGGATAGTGGCGTGGTGAACGAGCCTGTCGATGGCAGCGACAGTCATTGCCTTATCCAAAAAAATGGAATCCCAACCGCTGAATGGTTGGTTGGCGGTGATCATGATGGAGCGCCTTTCGTATCTGGCAGAGATGAGTTCGAACAGGACGCTGGTCTCTGCCTGGTCCTTGCGGACGTAGGACAGGTCATCGAGGATGAGCAGGTCGAAGCGGTCGAGCCTGGCGATCTCCTGGGTCAAGGTCAGGGACTGACGTGCGGCCTGCAAACGCTGGACGAGATCGGTGGTTCGGGTGAAGAAGACCCGGTATCCGCGCGCGACGAGCTCGTTGCCGATGGCGGCTGCGGCGTGGCTCTTGCCGGCACCGGGCGGACCAAATGCCAGAAGATTGTGGCCCGCCTTGAGCCAGGCATCTCCTTGGGTCAGAGCCATGACCTGGGCCTTGCTCAAGGTGGGAACGAGGCTGAAGTCGAAGGCATCCAGGGTCTTGCCGGGAGGCAGCCGTGCTTCTGTAAGATGGCGCTGGATCCGGCGTTGTTCGCGTTCGGCGAGTTCCAGTTCGGCCAAGGCTGCCAGCAGGCGCGAAGCCGGCCACCCCTCCTTGTCCGCTCGTGAACAGAAGTCCGGCCAGAGACGGGCAATGGTGGGCAGACGCAGCGTGCCAAGCAACATGGGCAGCTGGGCGGTGTCGACAGTGATGCTCATGCGGCCATCTCCCTGGCGGTGAGCAGATCGTCGTATGTGTCAGGCTGGGGAATATCGACGACCACATCGGCCGGCTCTTTGCCGGGGCGTTGGAAGCGCTCCTGCAGATCCCTCAGATCGGGTAAACCCTGGCCATCGAGTATGCCGGTCAGGGTCGCGGCGAGCTCAGCCTCGCAGGCCTGGTCATGCGCAAGCCACAGCAGCCCCACCATGCTGCGGCATGCGGCGGCTTTGGGAAGCGCACCCTCCAGAGCATCCCAGCAGCGGCGATATTCGCTGCGAGGGAAGAGCTTGTCGCGATAGACAAGGTTTGCCAGCGCGTGGGGCTTGGTACGCAGGCTGTGGATCACGTGCCGATAATTGACTACGTGGTCATGACCGCCCCGTCCGCGATCGGGCGCCCTCCCGCGTGGCAGGGTCTCGATGGGCTGCCCGGCCAGATAAAGGTCGATCCGGTCATCGAAGATCCTGGCTCGCAGGCTATGGCCGATGAGCCGGGAAGGCACGGTGTAGAAGACCTTGCGCAGCACGAAGCCGCCCGATGAGGTGACGAGCACCGTAGCTTCATCATAATCGCAGCTGCGGCGTGAAGGTAACGGGCGCAGGTGCTCAGCTTCGATGCGCAAGGCATCGCGCCGCCGGGCATTGTGGCGGCCCACGATCTGGGCGAGGAACGTGCGCCAGTCCTCGATGGAGGCGAAGTCACGTGTCCCGCGCAACTGGAGTGCCTGATCGAGCCGATCCTTAAGGTGACCATGACGGCTTTCTATGGACCCATTCTCATGGGCGACCCCGCGATTGTTGCGGGTGGGCTCCATCTGGTAATCGGCGCACAGGGCGGCATAGCGGGTCCGCAGATCTTCCTGGGCATCTTGCTCCAGGTTGGCGAACGCCGCGGAGAGGCTATCGGTGCGATGCTCGTGCGGCACGCCGCCAAGCTGCCACAGCGCATTCTGAAGGCCGCAGGCCAGCGCCGTGAAGCTTTCTCCTCCCAGCACGACCTCGGCATGCTCCCACCCGGAATAGACCAGCGCGAAGTGATAGATCAGGTGCGGGCTCGGATTGCCGGAGATGGTGACCTTCAGATCGCGGGCGTCAAAGAAATCCGACATGCCCGTTTCGACAGCCGACCAGTCGTGCGAACGGCAGCTCCGCGACCTGGCCGGCTTTGCCGAGCGTGGCGGCTATGAAGTGGTCGAGGTCTTCCGCGAAACCGCGTCGGGCATGAAGGCAAACCGTTCGGCGCGGGCTGAGGTGATGAAGCTGGCGCAGGCACGCCATATCGATGCGATCCTCGTTACCGAACTCAGTCGCTGGGGGCGTTCGACCCAGGACCTGCTCGATACACTCAACCGGCTGTCGGGCTGGCGCGTGTCGGTGGTCGCGATGAGCGGCATGACGTTCGAGGTCGATACGCCGCATGGGCGGATGATGGCGACGATGCTCGCAGGTATAGCCCAGTTCGAGCGCGACATGCTGAGCGAGCGGGTCCGCTCTGGCCTTGCTGCAGCGCGGGCACGTGGCCGCAAACTCGGCCGGCAACTGGGGGAGCGACCCAAGTCGGACCGCCTCGCGCCCAAAGTGTTGGCGCATATCGCCGAGGGGCGGAGCTATCGCTGGATCGCTCGCGACCTGGGACTCAGCAAGAACACGGTCGCCGGGATCGTGGCTCGCGCACGGGGTAACGTGAGCCCTGATGTCACGGTGACGACATGACCGGGGCGTCTGGACGGCTGCGTCCCGATCCCCGGCGCAAGGCGCGGTTTCGCGAAATCGCCCGAGGCATTGTCGCCAAGGATCGCTACAATCGGAAGTACGGGATCGCCGTCGACACTGCTGGCGCCATCGCGCAGGCGCTAGAGCGCGCGTACCGCGATGGAGTCCGGGACGACCCGGCCGCAGCCGTTCAAGCGCCCGAACAGGATGATGCCGGCCCGCTGGAATGGGCGTTGATCCCACCACGACCGCGAGATGCCTTCTGGAGTATCTGCCTATACACCCTGGGCCGCGATACCGATCTCCCACGTGACGGCCATCTCGCTCCGGCTATTACCGAACGCGGAACGCCCGGATGGACACTCGTGGCAGGAGGGTACACCCCTGACAGGGTGATCAGCGATAGGAGCATTGGCCCGCTTGTCCGCCTCGGCCTTATCGCGCTCGCAGTCGATTTACCGGTTCGCATGATCGTAACCGCACAGGGGAAGGAAACATGGGCTCTCTTCTGCCAGCGCGGTGGGATGTACCCTGAGGATCTCACTGACATTTGATCCATTTGATCGACATCCATCCGGCGGAATGGTGAAGGGCAGCATCCGCCCCGTTGCAGACGTTCCCAATGGTCGTCATCCCGGCGCATGCCGGGACCGTGGGCTGTCTTTAGAAGCAGCCTCACGTCCGGGCGCCCTGGCGATAGCTATCGCCTCAAGACTTGCCCACGGTCCCGGCATGCGCCGGGATGACGGATGACCGCGCCCCACCCCAAATCAGCCGTCACCCTGAACTTGTTTCAGGGTCCATCAATCCGAAAGCCCAGTTTATGATCGGCCAACCGAGATGGCGGCACGAGCCACCACGCTCCGGCACCAATCGCCCGATGGATCCTGAAACAAGTTCAGGATGACGCAAGGCGGGGGCGCGATGTCCGCTCCCCACCCCTTCTTGCCGTTTCGCTTAGGGTGTCATTTCGCCCTCAGCCGGAACCGACCCCTGAATGAAGAGGTAATGATCAACGATCTGCACAGCCTGTTGGCATGGAACTGGCGCCCTGCGACTGATCGGCTAGAAGCGCTGGCAGCATGAGCTTCAAACGTCAAACCGCATCCGGCAGAACCTTCTCATTAGCCCGGCTTATTCATCAGGGGGTGCCTGAAGGGTTGGCAGGAGTAGCGTAAGGTTCTGTTCTGAAGTAGGA
>NZ_JAZDXA010000006.1:0-189768 GCF_040170545.1 Sphingobium sp. MK2 | reverse complement strand
TGTCGAGGTCGTCGGCATCCTCGTAGCCGCAGGCGATCGCCAATATGCGCGCGCGCAAAATATCATCGAGATCATGGGTGACGCGGCTCTGGTCGCGAGGATCGGCGATGCACGCGGCAAGCCGCCCGGCAATCCCCATACGTCGCTCAGCCTGAGCGAGTAACAGCACGCCACCGTCCGACGTCAGCCTGCCGCCATCGAAGGCGGCCGTGACTTTGCGGCCATGAACCGCTGGGAATGCGAAAGAGAGTACGCTATTGTCTGCCATGGCGGTCGTGGCACTTTCTGTCCGGCTTGAGGATTGGTCTCAGCAACCCTTCTCTAAACCAAATCAGATAGTTACGCTACGATCGCCAACCCAAAACCGTGCCCCCGGTGCATAAGACGGGTTAGATATGGATTAGGAGACTTGCCGACTTCGAACTTTGACCGAGCGCAAACATATGTGCGCGATCTGAGTTGGTTCCAATAGACCCGGTCGCATTGGTTTCGTCGGACTACAGAGGCGGAAATTATGTGCATTGGCGCGATAGATATCGCGCAGATTGCCGCGGATCCGATCCGCTCTCTGGCGCGCGGTTCGAAGCGCGCCTGATAGGCTCTCTCAAGTGGTGGTGTCGCGGCCGTTCTCGAACAATACCGCCGCGTTGCTTGCTCGGGCCGTTCCGGGATATGATTCGACCGAACATGAATACTTCAAGGGGATGCGGAGGTTTGAGCTTCGTTTCCGCGATACGTACGAAAGGACGCCCCACCCGGTTGCCCGGAGGGGGCGAGTTCCGTTCGCGGGCGGGGAGGAGATGGCCCGCGTCCGGTATGGTGTTAGGCGAGGGTAGCGCTTCTCTCTTTGATCGTGGTCAAAATATGCAATGTGGGGCTGATATGCCCTTCAAGGAGTCATAGTGAAATTTGCGACTGCTTGCATGGCCACGGCGGCGCGAACCTCTGGATGACGGCAGTCGACCGTCGCACTTACGCGCACGGCCCCTTCAGTGCCCGAGCACCAGCGGCAGCTTGCTCTTGGTGAGCATCCGCTTCGTGACGCCGCCAAACGCTTCCAACAGTCGGCCGTGACTATAGGCGCCCATCAGCACATAGTCGGCGTGCCAAAGAGCCGCTTCCTCGGCGATCAACGCGTCCGGCGCGTGAAGTCCGTCGTCGACGATCTTCACGCTCGCGTGCACGCCATGGCGTGACAGATATTCGGCGGCTTCGGTCGGTTCGGTCTTCTCGGCGCCGTCGCGAGCCATGAAGATATGGACGTCGGATGCGAGCTGAAGAAGGGGCACGCAGGCGCGCATCGTGTCTGCCGCAGACGCCTGACCATCCCAGGCGATGAGCGCGCGACCGGCCGCGTTGAGCCGTTCCAGGTTCTCCGGAACAGCAACGATGGGCTTGCGCGCGTGCATCAGAATCCGGCTGGCGATCGTGCGCATATCGGGAAGGGGATAGGCGTCGAGCGTCCGATTGAGCACGATCAGATCCGCGAGCGTCGCCGCCTCGAGGACACAACTGGCGATATCGCCGGTCGCGTCGGTCCAGTCCCAGCGAACGTCTTCATGCGAGAGGCGCTCCGTCAGCGCAGCCCTGTTCTTTGCCTCGTTCTCCCGCTCGTCGGTCAGCATCACGGCTTCACCAAAGCCGGCATAGAGGTCGCCCGCGACCACCGGCGATTGCGTGACGTCGATACAGGTCAGATGCCCATCAAGGGCACGTGTCAGGTCGAGCGCCGTCTGCAGCCTGGCTTCCTGCCCATCGTCGGCGTGAACCAGCAAAAGAATGTTCTTCATCGTCGCCTCCATATTGATGGAGGGACTCTATTTGCGACCCACGGCTCAGAATATGCGGGACTATACTGATGCGAGACAGTCACATGGTGACTGCAGCGATCGCTGGATGGCTGTTCGCTCAGCAACCTGTGGCGGCAAAGCGCCTTCGCGTTGCGGCAAACCAAATGGATGGTGGCATTGTCGGTGGCGTACCCCCGGGGACTGGCCGCCGGCCGGCCGACGGCCTCCGATAGTTTGCGAGTTCAGCGTTGCTCAGAGCCTGATTGGAAATTAAGTTGAGTGGTATCAGTTGGTTAGCTTGACGTCTAACCAAGTCGTTGATTCAGGGGGTTTTGCTACAAACTTCCGGAGATCGACGATGTGGACCGACACCACTCGGGCGCAGTATGCCCGCGCGGACTTGGCTTTGCCAACGGATTTGACCGATGCCGAATGGGCTGTGCTGGAGCCGTTTTTTCCACCGCCCTCGCGGGTGGGCCGTCCGCGCAAGTGGCCGCTGCGACGGATCATCGAGGCGATCCTCTACTTGCTGCGCGGAGGCTTGCCGTGGCGAATGCTGCCGCCGTGCTTTCCACCGGTCTCGACGGTGCGCCGCTGGTTCTACCTGTGGCGCGACAATGGCCAGTGGCTCTCGCTCAACCATGCCCTGTTGCTGATTGAGCGGGAAGCCGTGGGCCGCGAGGCGTCGCCCAGTGCCGGGGTGATCGACAGCCAGAGCGTGAAAACCACCGAAAGCGGCGGTCCTCGCGGCTATGACGCGGGCAAGAAGATCAAGGGCAGGAAGCGCCACATCCTCACCGACACCGATGGCAATCTCGTTCATGCCGTGATCCACACCGCCGACATCCAGGACCGCGACGGTGCCCCGCTGGTGCTGACCGGGATTATCCGGCGCTTCCCGTGGCTGCGTCATGTCTTCGCCGATGGCGGCTATGCCGGAGACAAGCTCAAGGACGCCCTGCGCCGCTTCGGCAAATGGACCATCGAGATCATCAAGAGGTCCGATGCAACGAAAGGCTTCGAGGTGCTGCCCCGGCGGTGGGTGGTCGAACGCACGCTGGCATGGCTGAACCGGAACCGCCGCCTCGCCAAGGACTTCGAACAGACCATCGCCTCGGCAACCGCCTGGATCTTCATCGCCTCAATCCAACTCTTCGTCCGACGCATCGCAACGTCATGTAATTACGACGGATAATTTCGAATCAGACTCTCAGACGAGGCCATGGCTTCCCGCGACGGCAGCCATGACCGTCAGGAGTGACAGGACCAGCACAGCATTATGCATCCGTTGCATGCGATCGAAGACGGCCGCCGGCGTCACCGGATCCGCCAGGCGCCGGTGAGCGACCAACGGCTCGGCTACAAAGAGCATGGCGGCAAATCCGATCCAGAGCAGCAGCATCGCATGCATCCACCAGAAATGCAGGTCGGCGAACCTTTCGAGCATGCCGCCGCGCCCGATCATCCAGCCGCCACTTAACCCGGCGAGCAGCACCCACAGTCGCGCCTGCGCCGCGAACCGCCCCTCGAATGCATGGAAGGTCGCGAGCCGCTCGCCAGGTGGATGGCGTCGCCGGATGGCCGGCATGAGCACCGTCGTGACGAAGGCGACGCCACCGATCCAAAGGACGACAGCTGCCACATGCAGAGTCCGCGCGAGGGCGAGATCGTCGATCACGACTTGTCCGCCGCGCGCCAGAATTCGACATAAAAGCGAACCGGGCCAACCGGGAGTACATGGTGAAGGATTGTCGGCTCGACGACACCGGGCGGCCCGCCAGAGGCCAAAAGCCGTTCGCCCGGCTGCCGGCGGGGATCGGTCACCCTGTAGCGCAACGCGCCTTCGGTCACATGGACGAGCCCCCATGTGCCAGGCTTGGTGTTGTGGTCCCGCAGTAGGGCCGCCGGGATCGTCTCCGACGTAAACTCGGCGGTCCGCCGATAGACGGCAAGCCCATCGGGCAAAGTGAGCGCTGCGGGAGCCAGCTCCATCGGATCAGGCCGCCTCGGCGTAGAGCGCCGCCTCACGCGCGATCAGCACGTCGGCAAGAAACCAATAGGCTTCGCCCCAGGCCGCGAGTACCTGTTCGTCGATCGCGTCACCGAGCACGTCCTTGATCGCCGGCAGCAGGGCATCGGCGACGGCCGGGTAATGCGCGGGCTTGATATGCGTCTCGACATGCCGACTCGCGATGCGCTCGATCGCGGAAGTCAGGACGTCGAGCTTGTCGACATTCTTGGCAAAAGCGAGGATGGCGTCGGCTAGGCGTTTCGGCTGCTCGCCCGACCGTTGCGCGGCCTGATTGAACAATGCCCTTATCTCGGGATCAACAAACAGGCGTTCATACATTCGTGTCGTGATCGCCAAGCCGTGCTGCTGAAGCGCGGGTGCGGTGGATTTGACGATAGCCATCGTTTCAGCCGACATCGTGCGTGCCATCAGATATTCTCCAGATTGGGGCGTTGTGGTGGGATCGGCCGCATGCCCCTCGCTGCGGTCGAACCGGGAAATCAGGCCGCGAGGCGTATGTCTTTGGCATGCGCGGGATAGGGGGCGGGCTGCGTCTCCACGGGAAGCACGGACATGACGATACTCCTGGAGATCGGGCCGGCCTGCGGCCGGTCGGGGAAGGCGATGGCTTGAAGAACAGGGCGAGGCTCAAGCTTTCGGCAATGCGGGCGGCCTTGCCTTGCAACATATGCGCCGCTTCGGGCGTCATCAGCGCGTTCGTGGTTTCCGCCCACAAGGCGAGCCAACGGTCGAACATGGCCGGCGTGATCTGCGCGCGATAGCGTGCGTGCGCCGGCACCGGCTGCCCCTTATAGCGTCCGCTACCGAGCATGACCGAGGACCAGAAGTCGGCAAGCCTGGTCAGATGGCCTGGCCAGTCGTCGATCGCGCCGTTGAAGAGTGGGCCGATCAGCTTATCGGCCCGCACCCGGGCATAGAAAGCGTCGACCAACTGCCGCAGCCCCATTTCGTCGATATCGGTACGCTGCGCCACCGTCTCGTCCTCCAATCATGTATTGGAGATGCATCTATCGGGGCACAGAGAAACATGCATTTGTGATATATACTTATAGTGCTTGGACCGGCTTTCTCCCATATCTGGCGGCATGCGATTGACCCGTTACACCGACTATGCGCTCCGGGTGCTGCTGTATCTCGCCGAGCGTCCCGAACGTGTTTGCGCGATCGCCGAGATCGCCACCGCGCATGCGATTTCCAAGAACCATCTGATGAAGGTCGTCCACGAGTTGGGCAAGGCGGGCTATGTCCAGAGCGTGCGCGGCTGCCACGGCGGCATGCGCCTTTGCCGGCCGCCCGACGCCATCAATATCGGCGCTGTCGTACGGGAGATGGAAGGGGACTTCGACCTTGTCGATTGTGCTTCGTGCGTCATCACGCATCGCTGCGGCCTGCAGGGCGCGCTCGGCGAAGCCCTGGGCGCATTTCTTGCCGTCCTTGACGATTATTCGTTGGCGGACCTGTCCCGTCAGGCGCCAGCATCGCTGACGAATGCTCAGATCACCTCTCCAATGCTGGGGTCGGTGCAACGGCCCTTTGCGACGTCCTGACTGGGAATTCGGGGTGGCCGGACGCCCCCGATCGGTCAGTGCAAGAGGACGGGTAGCATCAGTAGGCTCGCTGCGACGCTCGCGATCAGGGCCAGGGCGGCAGATCTGCCCCGATGCCTCCCGGCCAGGCTGATCGTGGCCCCGGCCTTGACGAGGGTGTTGAGCATGACCGGGGCGGCCAGAACAAGGCCCGCCGTTCGTCCGTCCAGCACGCCCTTTGGCAACCCGCCCATCGTGATGATAGCGGAATCGACATCCACCATCCCCGACAGGGCCAGAACCGTGGCAAGGCCGGCATCGCCAAACCGACCGAGCACCCAACGCGAGGCCAGCGACAGAACCATCACCAGCGCCATGAGGCCGAGCGCCGGCGCGAGGTTGAACGGGTTGCGAACAGGAACTTCCCGGCTGGACGATGAGGGCAACAGCGCCGCTGCCCGGAGCTGCCAAGCCGTGGCGAGGGCACTGACCACCGCCGCCGGCGCGACCAGCAGCGCAAGCGCCGGCAGCGCAAATGGCGCCAGCACGCCCACTAGCACCAGCACGCGCACCAGCATGACCACGGAGGCGGTGGTGATCCCTGCTATCAGAATGGGAGCATTTTCCGTACCGTCGCGCAGCCGGGTCGCCAAAGCGGCGGTTACCGCCGTGGATGAGACCATGGCGCCGGCAGCGGCCGTTGCGAGTGTCCCGCGAGATGCGCCCAGGCGCTTGCTGGCCATATAGCCGGCGAAGGAAAAGCCCGAAACAAGGACGACCACCATCCACAGTTGCCGCGGATTCCAGGCATCGTAGGGACCGTAAGGGCGATCGGGAAGGATTGGCAGGACGGCGAGCGAGATCAGTGCGAATCGGGCGATTGCGCTTACCTCAACCTCGCTCAACCGCCCGATCCAGCCGTGAAGCTGCGAGCGGAGCGCAAGTACCAGCGTCATCAAAACTGCGATGATCGTGGCGAGGCGTTCCTGCTGGCTTGTCGCGAGGAACCCGCAGCCGAGCGTCAGCATCCCGGCAAGGCTCGCTGTTCCGCTGACCGGTCCGCCACGCCATGCCGCCTGCGCATATCCCATCAGGACCAGCATGGCCGCAGATGCGATCAGGATGATCGCCACGCCGGACTCGATCGACCGAAGGGCGCCCGCGACGCCGCCGGCCAGCCCCAGAAGTCCAAAGGTCCGGATGCCCGCGAAGCGGGAGCCGGCCGGTTCATGGCGCAAGGTCCAGCCACGCTGGACGCCGATGAGAAGGCCAAGGGCCAGCGCTAGCGCGATGCCGGCTATGGTAGCAACGCCTCCGGCTATCGCAAAATCCATCTCAAACGCCGTCACTTATGTCCTCGGTTCTGAATGCAAGGTCGTCCAATGGCCTTGATGCGACCGTATGACCCAATCCAAATGCGAATATCTATTGGCTGCGGGTAGCGGCCAAGGCTCACGGCGCCAATCTTAGCGAGCATAATAGGATAACAGGAATGACGATCAGAGGAATCCGTAAGTACCCGTAATGTGCCGGTAGTCGGCTTGCACCAGAATGATCTTGAAGCAGGCCGGCGACGCAGCACGTCGCTCACTTCGAACAGGAAGAGAATGGATGCCGATCGCCACTGACCAGCGACCTACCGCGCCATCCCGGTCCGGGCTGACCGCAGCGGAGGCCCGGCGACGCCTTGATGCCCAGGGACCGAACGAACTGCCTAGAGCAGGGCGGCGCACGGTGCCGCACATTCTCGCTGAAGTGGTCCGGGAGCCGATGCTGGCGCTGCTGCTTGCGGGCGGCGTCGCCTATATGCTGCTGGGTGACCTTGGCGAAGCGCTCATCCTCCTTGGCTTCGCGACCTTTTCGATCGGCATCACGGTCATCCAGGAAAGCCGCACCGAGCATGTCCTAGAGGCGCTGCGCGACCTGTCGGCGCCGCGTGCGCTGGTGATCCGCGACGGGACCCGCATCCGCATTGCCGGGCGCGAGGTGGTCGATGGCGACCTGCTCGTCCTGGAGCAGGGGGACAGGGTCGCCGCCGACGCGATGCTGATCGCGGCGGACGATCTTCAGGCCGATGAATCGCTGCTTACCGGTGAGTCCGTACCTGTCCGCAAGCAGGCGGTGCTTCAGGGCGAGGAATCGTTGCGGCGACGGCCGGGCGGGGAGGACCAGCCGCTTGTCTATTCGGGCTCGCTCATCACCCGCGGCTCGGGGCTGGCGCTGGCGATCGCGACCGGCCCGCGCAGCGAGATCGGCAAGATCGGCCAGTCGCTCTCGACGCTCGATGCCGAGCCGCCGCGCCTACGCCGGGAAACCGCCCGGATCGTCCGGCTCTGCGCGATCGGAGGCGGCTTCGTCGCCCTCCTTGTCGTCTTGCTCTTCGGGCTCCTGCGCGGAGGATGGATCGACGCTATGCTCGCGGGAATCGCGATCGGCATGTCCATGCTGCCGGAGGAGTTCCCGGTGGTCCTCACGATCTTCCTCGCGATGGGGGCATGGCGCATTGCCCAAGCCGGCGTCCTCACGCGCCGGGCGGCCGCCATTGAGACGCTCGGTTCCGCGACAATATTATGCACCGACAAAACCGGAACTCTCACCGAGAACCGGATGGCCGTGACGGAGCTGTGGCTGGCGTCGGGCGAGACGGCGACGGTCGACGGCGTGACCGAGCCTTCGACCCGGTTTCACGAACTCCTGGATACCAGTATCCTGGCCAGCGCCCCGGTGCCGGTCGATCCGATGGAGGTCGCCTTTCACCAGGCAGGCGCGGGCATCCCGGACCTTGCAGAACGCCGTGCCAAGCTCAGTTTGGCCCACAGCTATGGACTGCGGCCTGAATTGCTGGCGATGTCGAACGTCTGGCAAGCGCCCGACCCCGAGGCGGCCTGCACGGTGGCGGCCAAGGGCGCGCCGGAGGCCATCGCTGCGCTCTGTCATCTGTCGCCGGATGAGCGCGCGCGCCTGAAGGCTGCCGTCGATACCATGGCTCTAAGGGGCATGCGCGTGCTGGGTGTCGCAACGGCATCGACTGGCCCGGGCGACAGCTTGCCGGAATCCCAGCAGGAGCATGATTTTGCCCTGATCGGTCTGATCGGCCTTGCCGATCCCCTGCGCGCCAGTGTGCCGGCCGCCGTGGCCGAATGCCGTAGCGCCGGGATCAGGGTCGTGATGATCACGGGCGACTACGCTGCCACCGCGCGAGCGATAGCGACGCAGGCCGGAATCATGGACGGCGATGTGCTGACCGGGACCGAGCTCGCTGCCCTGGACGACGCGGCGCTTGCAGAACGGCTGAAGACGGTGACAGTCTTCGCGCGGATCATGCCGGAGCAGAAGCTGCGGATCGTGGCGGCATACAAAGCGGATGGCGAAATCGTCGCCATGACCGGAGACGGGGTGAATGACGCACCGTCGCTCAAGGCCGCGCATATCGGCATCGCCATGGGTAAGCGCGGCACCGATGTCGCCCGGGAAGCCTCGGCGATCGTCCTGCTCGACGATGATTTCGGGTCGATCGTGAAGGCGGTGCGGCTCGGGAGGCGCATCTACGACAATATCCGCAAGGCGATGGCCTTCATCTTTGCCGTCCATGTTCCGATCGCAGGCCTCGCGCTGCTGCCGCTTGCCTTCGGCCTGCCCATCCTGTTCGGGCCGATCCATATCGCGTTGCTCGAGATGATCATCGATCCTGTCTGCGCGCTCGTCTTCGAAGCCGAGCGCGAGGAGCAGGATCTGATGAACCGTAAGCCGCGCCACCCCGAGGAACGGCTCTTCTCGCTGCGCATGATCGGCTGGAGCGTGTTCCAGGGCGGGCTGGGCTTTGTGCTGCTCGCCGGGATATTTCTGGCATCGAGCTATTCCGGCATGCCGGAAGCCGATGCGCGCGCGTTGACCTTCTTTTCGCTCATCGGCGTGATCCTGGTGCTGATCCTAGTCAATCGCTCGTTCGACACATCGCTCCTTCACGCGCTGGTCCGGGGCAATGCGGCCCTGCGCTACGTCCTGGGCGCGGTGGTTGCGGTCGCGGCCATCATCATGACCGTTCCCGCACTTCGTAGCCTGCTTAAATTCGGTCCGCTCCATGGCCCCGACCTCGCGATCACCATGGGGTCAGCAGCGTTGCTCCTGATCCTGCTTGAGGCGAGCAAGATGGTCGAGTTGCGGTGGGCGTCAAGCTTTGCACGGCAGCCGCGAACGTGACACGTGCCTATGATGCATCCGATTGAGGCTGGAATCGCGAGCGTGCAAATATATCCCATGCAGCGATGAACAAAGCCGCCGCCACCGGACCGATCACGAGCCCGTTGAAGCCGAGTACTTGCAGACCGCCGAGGGTGGAGATCAGGACGACATAATCGGGCATGCGCGCGTCCCGACCCACCAGGATCGGGCGCAGGAGATTGTCCACGAGGCCGATCACGAACAGGCCGCACAGGATCAAAATGACGCCTTCCCAGACCGCGCCGGTTACGAGCAGATAGACGGCGACCGGCGCCCAGACGATGCCTGTCCCGATCGCCGGCAGAAGCGACAGAAACGCCATCAGCACGCCCCAGAGCAACGCGCTATGGATGCCCAGCGCCCAGAAGACGATCCCGCCGATGGCGCCCTGGATGACCGCAACCACGAGGCTGCCCTTGATCGTCGCCCGAATAACGGCGGCGAATTTCACCAGCAGGGCGGCGCGCTGGTCCGGATCCAGCGGAATGGCCGTTTCCACCCGGGCAGCCACCTGCTTGCCGTCGCGCAAAAGAAAGAAAGTCAGGTAGAGCATGACGCCCAGGGCGACGACGAAGCCGAAGGCGCTCTGGCCGATGCTGAATGCTCGCGCCGTCAGGGTCTGGAAGCTAGCGGCGATCCCGGCGGTCAATTTGGTCCGGACGGAATCGAAATCGCTCAGGCCCAACCCTGTCAGCAGCGACTTCAGCCATTGCGGCAGATGTGCCTGGAACCGGAGGAAGTAGGTGCCGGGATCAGCCTCGCCGCTTTGCATTCGCGCGTAGACGCCCGCCACCTCCTGAAGCAGGAACGCAGAAAGCAGGATGGCGGGGAGGATTACCATCGCCATGATCACGAGCAGCGTCAGCAGAGCGGCAAGGTTGTTCCGCGTCGGCATCGCACGCAGCAGGCGATCGTTGAGAGGCGCGAAGAGGATCGATGCGATGACGCCCCAGAGAATGGCGCCGAACAGCGGTTGCACGATCCACGCGAAGGCCATCGACACGGCCAGGATGAGTACAGCAAAGCTCGTGTCCTCGATGCGGCGCATACGCGGTCCATCAGGCCCTGTCGTGCTCCGCCGCGCTTGCACATCGGATGCAATGTGCGGCGGCGGGCAGCGCCTCGAGCCGTGCCGGCGCTATCGGCTCCCCGCACGTGGTGCACAGGCCATAGGTGTCCGAATCCAGTCTTGCGAGCGCCTGTCGCGTGAGGGCGATTTCGGCCAACGTCGAGCGCTCGACAGCATCCAGTGCTTCATCATCCTGGCGGGCTATCGCCTGTTCTTCGAAATCGGCGTCGAGAGGTTGGCCCTGCTCCTCCTCGATGCGCTCGACTTGGGCGTTCAGTTCGGAGAGGCGATCGGTGAGACGCTGGCGCATAAGGTCGAAATCCATCACGCATCCTGCCTTTCCGCAATCATCGCTGCGACCTCATCGAGCAGGCTCAGGCGCTGCTTTTTCAGGTCTTCGAGTCGGTCATCGGAAGCGGCATCAAGTCCCGCCTCGATCCGGTATATCTGCTGGGCCAACTTATGATGGCGGTCGGCCAGGTCGCGGTAATGCGCGCTCTCCAGCTTCAGCGCGTGAAGGATCTCGCGCTGCGCGGGAAACAGCGCGTGCAGATCGTGGCCAAGTTCACTCATCTTTTCTCCGATCGAAGTTTGTCGTTGGGGACAGGTGTGTAGTTACCGCTCGTACACGGCGGCGCCAGCGCATCGAGCGGGCGGGCATCATGCGGCCAGCCGCTCCTGATACATCGGAGTTGCCGATGCGCGCGCGCGTCGCAGGGCAAGCAACCGCCGTTGGTAACTGCTGACGAACTGCTGATGAATGCAACGGGCTTCAGCACAGCTGGTGATACGGGCCAATGTCCGGTGTGAACGGCAGCGGCCTAGCAGGTAGGAAATGTCGGGATCATCCATGATGGCAGGCCTCCTTCCATGAGAAGGTGCCGCCTGACGGGGTAGATGTCGCTACGTGAATCTCCGCACCAGTTGGATCGATTGGTGCGTCTGCGGGAGGAAGGCTTCTACGCCGAGTCAGCATTCTGCCGCTGGGGCAAGGACCGACACACGGGACGTTTACGAGGGTTGCGCGGCTCCGACATCGGGCAGCTTGTCGCGCTGTGCAAGGGCAATGTCGATCAACGCGGGAAGGCTCGGCACCGCGAGCTTCCGCATCAGCCTCGCGCGATGGATTTCCACTGTCCTGTGGCTGATTCCCAGCTCCCGACCGATTTCCTTGTTGGTAAGCCCGTGCAGGAGCCAGGCCACGACTTCGCGCTCACGTGCCGTCAGCCGATCGATGTCCCTGGCATCGGGCGGCCGGTGAAGGTGTCCGCATTTGCTGGTCGCCAGCTGGATGGCATCCAGAAGACGCTGCTCGGACAGCGGCTTTTCAAGGATGTCGACAGCGCCGGCCCGAATAGCGGCAACGCCAAATGCGAAGTCCGGCGCTGCCTTCGCGAGCAACACAGCTTGCACCGATCCACGCTTGCGAAGGGTGGCGATGGCATCCGACACGTCATCCTGAACACTGTCGGCGTCGAACAGGACGATACCCGGCGCCAGCCGCGTCGAAGCCACAAGAAAGTCGTGAAGCGTCGCAAAGCAACGCGAAGCGACACCACTCAGCGCTGACATCAGTTCAGGGCGCAGCTCGTTGCCGATACAGTAGACTGCGGGAGTTCCCGCAGCCGCCGATAAATCCTTCACCGTCCCGCCTTTCCACTCGTGCAACCTACGAAGGGGGCGGTGGGCATGTCATACGCAATGCTACGGACTCTCCCCGGGAGATTGCGCGTGGGCTCGGCCAAGCGAGGCACGGTCCTGGCAGGGGAAATATAGAGCCGCAAGGCAATGGCAATGCTCGTTGCTGCCGGGTCCACGGCAACGCTGCCGGTTTCATTCTGCTTGAGGACATCATCGCAGAGCCTTCCGGATCGCTGCGTCGAGGCCTTCAGACCCTTGCAAAGTTGGCGCGAGACGGCGGTGCCTGATTTCCGACGATGAAGCGCCCGAAACCCTCGGCGGAATCATGGGCAGGCGATCCCGCCGGCAGGTCCTTCGACCGCCCTCAGACCTTGGTATCCACCAACATGGTCAGGAATCGATGCGGGCGATGATAGTCTTGGTATAACGGTCATCACCTGCATCATAGCCATCGAACGGATTGAACGGCTCTGAGGTGATGACCGCACCGCGAAGACCCGAAAGCTTGAAGGTGCCCAGTTTCGTTTCGGTGGACCTGGCGCCATTGCGCTCGATAACCACAGCATCCGCGAACCGGTCGCCGTGCCGCGTGTAGAGGATGTGCGGCGCAAGGATCACCAGCCCACGATTGTAGCTTGCCCGCACACACAGCTGATGGGTGATCGCGTGGGCGAAGACGCTCTCTCCCTCATCTTCCGGCGCGTTTCCGCCGCCTGAATGGCGGAGCGTCAAGGTTTTGCGAATCTGCATCATGCCACTGGCTATTCACCGTCTCAGGTCGTTGCAAGAACGAACCTGAAGATATTGCGATGAGGAAATCCAATGCTGGACACATCCCGCATTTGGTGACCTCGCCATAGCATAACGATCGCGCGATAGTCTCGACCAATAGACGTTCGCGCGCACGTGAGAGGGCACAGCGGGCGCGAACGGCGTTGTCGGAATGGCCGGTAGCGCCTGGAATCGTATCATGCACGCATGAGAAATATCCACCCGCATCGCCGCCGAATGGACACGCAACATTCGAGGTCGTCTCGATTTCCGCCGCGGCGCGAGAGCCTGTTTCCGGTGGCGTCGAGCGGGACCGTAAGGCCCGTCCAGGTGCCAAACCTACTGAGCGATCCACGCGACGAGAGCGCTCATCGTCGCGCCTGTAAGTAGATGACCCGATAGGGAAGCAATGTCGCATAGCCTACGGATATCTTCTGTCGATACCTTGGGAATTCGTCCCGGCAACGCGACACATCGTAGGAGGCCCGCCAGTGAGTTACGCAACTTTGATGGTGCATCTGGAGCTCGGCCGGTCCAATGCCGCGCTGCTCAATGTTGCTGCCGACCTGGCCGAACGATCGCAGGCTGGCGTCATCGGAATTGCCGCGTCCCAGCCGTTGATGGCGACGGCATTTGCTGGCGCTTATGTTTCCGGTGAAGCGGTCGAACTGGATCGTGGCGAAATTGAAAGCGAAGCCAAGGAGGCCCAGGCAGAGTTTCGAACTCTGCTGGACGGTCGAGTCGCGGATATTGAATGGCGCTGCGTGGAGATGGCCACGCCGCTTGCGGACTATTTCGCACGCGAGGCACGCGGCGTCGATGTCATCCTGACCGCACCGGATCGTGGCGGCTCGCTGCTTCCCGATACACGACGCGCAAATATCGGCGATCTGGTGATGCAGACCGGGCGACCGGTAATTGTCGTTCCTACGCACGCTAAGGGGCTGCGACCGGAGCAGGTGCTGGTGGCCTGGAAGGACAGCCGTGAAGCCCGGCGTGCCGCACTTGATGCATTGCCGCTACTGGAAATGGCCGGCCATGTGACTGTTGTCGAGGTCGCTAGGGAGGAGGACGAAGCTGCGGCCGGTCGGCGGCTGACCGATGTGGCCGCATGGCTCAAAAGACACGGTATTCTGGCGGAGACGCTGGTGGCGCCGTCGACCGGCGATGATGTGGCTGCCCTTGCGGCGGTCGCTCGCGCTCAGCACGCCGATGTCGTTGTCGCCGGAGCATATAGGCACGGCCGGCTCCGGGAATGGGCGTTTGGTGGCGTGACCGCCGATCTGTTGCTGGATCCCGTAAGATGCACAATGCTGTCCCATTGACCGCTGTCGACATAGGGGGCGGGCGGTCGCTGGCTCCAAAAGCAAACGCGCGATCAGCGCAAGTGATCGTGACGTCGCAAAAGATCGTGCTGGTCCTGGTCACACTCGGCCTCGCAAGCTGTAACAAGATGGTGGATCCACGCAGCAATGACACCAACAGAAGGGCGGCCGCGGCGGCGGTGACCCAATATGAGATAAACACGGAAGGGGCCAGCGCGGCGGATCGGTGCCTACAGGCCGGGTTGGCGGCCGCAGCCTATCTGCAGGCCCAGGATGAAAGCAACTACGCAAAGTGGAGGGCACTGGAGGAGGCCAGCTGTGCTGAAACGAAGACAGCAAGATAGCACTGATCAATGCCTCAAGTGGCTAGCTGATGCGGAACGCGGCGGGTTGAGGCAAGGCTGAGCGGTCCGGCGGGCAGCCCGCGCCACAATCCGCCGCTCCGATTGAGATATACCGAGATGATGGACGGTCAACATGGCTTATGTTCCTTTGTGCCGCGGTCGTTTCGTAAGCACCGCCACCAAATTCTGCACCGCATCCCGCAACGAGACGACCGCCTCTGGAGAAAGGTCAAGGCCTTCGCCCAGCGTCGCGGGCACGCTACTCGCCGGCACCCGCAGGCGGCGCCCGGCCTCGGTCAGCGCAACGATCACGCGGCGCTCGTCGGCGAGATCCCGTC
This sequence comes from Sphingobium sp. MK2, assembly GCF_040170545.1. Classification (NCBI taxonomy): domain Bacteria; kingdom Pseudomonadati; phylum Pseudomonadota; class Alphaproteobacteria; order Sphingomonadales; family Sphingobiaceae; genus Sphingobium; species Sphingobium sp. MK2. The sequence goes on along the minus strand of NZ_JAZDXA010000006.1, from coordinate 174,711 downwards.
GACGCGTGAGAAGTCCGGCAGCCTCCATCCGTTTCAGGAGCGGCGTGAGCGTTCCACTGTCCAGATGCAGCGTGGCGCCGAGCTCGCCAATGGTGTGGGGCTCAGACTCCCAGAGCACCAGCATGACAAGATACTGGGGGTAGGTGAGACCGATCTTTGACAGAACCGGACAATAAAGCCGGGTCAAAAGGTTCGAGGCGGCATAAAGCGGGAAGCAGACCTGACGGTCCAGTCGCAGGGGATCGTCCTCCGTCATCGCCGTTTCCGCCGAGATCTCGTCAGCGTCCGCTTCCCGCCTCACCATCAGCGCGTGCTCACGCTAATCGCGACGTCCACATTACCCCGGACTGCGTTCGAGTAAGGGCAGACGGCATGCGCGGCTGCGATCAGCTCTTCGGCGGCGACCTGCTCCAGGCCCGCGATCGAAACGTCGAGAGCGGCGGCCAATTTGAAACCGCCGCTGCCGTTGGGCAGAAGGCTGACCGTGGCGACCACTTCAAGATCATCATCGGCAATAGCGAGCTTCTTGCTTCGCGCGACGTGAATGGCCGCATTCTCGAAACAGGCGGCATAGCCGGCCGCGAACAGCTGCTCCGGATTGGTGGCTCCGCCCTTGCCTCCCAGCCCCGTCGGCAGGGCCAGGGAAAGTTCGAGCAGTCCGTCATCGCTGCGAACCGTGCCCGCACGGCCGCCCACGGCTTTGACTCTCGTCGTATACAGTGTGCTCATGATAATTCTCCAGTTGAAATGGTATGCACACCCGGCGTTCCATTGTTCTCGGAGCCGCTGCCCTCAATATCTTCGAGTCGCGGATGTGCCAGACAGCGTGGCCATGCCTATGACGAAGCGGTACTTCACGTTCGTCCGTGTCAAGCATTCGCGGGCGTCGCTGATATTGCCGATCACGATCGTCTCGCAGTCGGGACCGATGTTCTCTGCGGCACAGAAGCTGGGCAACTCCGGGGATGGAATGATCTCCTTCTCGTTCGATCGCAGTCACGTCCCGTGATTATCGCTCACGAGGCGCCAGGATCCGTTCCCACGGATCCGACTGATGGGTGCACACAATCAAATTGCATACAATATAATGTTGAACAATATATTTCTCAGATTCTAGGATGGAATCGCGTGAAGATGGCCGGGCAGGCGCGGGGCCCAGCTGCAAGAAGGGGAGGCGGCTAAGGTCCAGCCCAGCCAACGTCCGACGATCCCGACCCCGAAGCGACGCGAGGTACGACCGATTTTCTCCATTCCTACTCAATGCCGCAGATCGGCAGAGTCGACGCGGCCCGCCGGTCCGACCCTTGCCGGACCCGCACTCATATGCCAGCTATTGTCTGCTTGGCCTATGAAGAGTGTCGTCGAGTGGGGGGATGCAGGTTTCGTCCGGAATCGCCGTCTCGATCCCGGTCTCGATCTCCGTTATCGCACGAGCGCGACGCCTATTCTGAACCGCGTCATGCGCCGATCATAGTCGAGCAGGTTCTCGCCATAGCCAACGAAACTCTGTCCGAACAGATAAAGGTCCGGACCACCCCCCAGCAGACGAGGCAGCGGATAGGAGAGATCGGCACTGAGCGCGCCCTTGCCGCTCGAAAAGTTGAACCGGGTGGAGGTGGAGAGGCGCAGTCCTTCATCCTCCCCGATCTCCACGAATAGCCCCGTGATGCCGCGGTATCGGCGGATATCGGGATTGTCCGACTTGTCGCCGACGAAAAGCGCCAGACGTGGTGCGACCGAGAGGCGATAGTCTCCGCCGAGCGGGATCGCCGCCATCGGCGCGACATAGACGCTGTTGATGCTGCGCGACGCCGCGCCGTCGCGCCCGTTCGATTCATGCCGGATACCGCCCTGCGCGCTCACCGAGATGCCGTTCGACAAAGTGGCGGAAGGGGTCAGATAGAAGAGTTCGGGCTGATAATCGACATTGCGGAACGGCGAGGAGTTCCCGCCCAGGTCCCAGAACATACGCTGGCTATAGGCGAAGTGAAGCCCATCACGCCAGGACCCCGGCAGCCCATCAGCCCGTCTCGATCCGAACAGCTGGTATTTGAAGCTGATCTGGATCCTTGCCTCACTGTTGGTGCCAGGCCCGTAGACGGCGTAGATCGGCTCATAGGCCGAGAGATTGACGAGAAAGGCATTGCCAGCCGAACGGTCGGCGGGCGGCGGCGCCGCTTCCCGCTCCGGCTCGGAAGGCGCCTGCGGTGCGGATATGGCTTGCGCCACTTGCGTCGCCGACCGCAAAGCAACAGTGATCTGCTGCGAACGCCACGCCGGAATGGAAAGCGTCGCGCCATCCAGCGTCAGGTCGGAAGGCGCGCGAAAGCAATAGCGAGCGCGCATGAACCCGCCAGGCGGCACGGTCAGGCTGGCCGGGACATTCGCGGCGCGTTCGAGCCAGACGGTCCGGACAGATCCGGCAGCCCCGATCCGTGCCTCGATTCGGTCGGGCAAGGATACCGTTTGTGGATCTCGGTCCCCGTTGAGCAATCGCAGATCGACCAGAATGGCGCCGTCCTGGTCGCGCTGGCCGGCGTCGCCGATCAGGATCTCGACCGGCGAGGCGGCATGGGCCGTCGGCGCGAGGAGAATCGATGCGCCAGCCATGAACCAGAAGTGCGGACGGATCGTCATGCGCGCAGGTGCCAACCGCTGTCGCCTGCACCACGGACCGGATAATCGAACAGCCGCGTATGTTCGCGCGCGATCCTGGCGTTGCGCCGCGGTCGCTTGCCCGGCGGGAGGGCGAGGTGAAATGTCCGGTCGGAGAAGACCTGGAGGAGCATTGCGGGCGGAAAAGCCGAGGCGAGCCGGGTAACCGCGGCGCGAATGAATGTCTCTGCAACGTCTTCCAACGGGTCTGGTGGCGAAGTGGCGGCGGATGTGTCCATGTTCCTCATCTCCAATCGGACATGCCCTTCCATCGCCTGACAGCGAGGAACACGCACTACGCGATGACGTAGCCTGACTCAGCATCCTCCCCTGAAACCGCCTCCGATTATACCATCGTTATCAAGCGGCTACTCTCATCTTACCACCACGCATGTCTTTCCGAGAGTCGCCAATTTCACAGAACGGTACTGCAGGGGAGAGATAAGGCGCAACCCCGGCCATCAGTATATTTGCGCCTGGCCCGACACAGAATATGTCCTCCGCCATCCGATTTGTGACGATCCTGCCGCTCCAGCCGTCGTCCATTCCTCACGCTTTCCCGGATGGAAAGAGGAACGAATTAGCGTCGATACGAAACGCATAAGTATAGTTCCCGATGGCGGGGTGGTGCTCCGGCGATGCACATGAACCGCATATCCCGTGGTGATCGGGAATCCAAAACGCCAGGGAGAGGTGCCGGATCGGCTTGGCGACGCCCGTTTTGGGCGGCGGCTTTCGTGCGCTCTGGAGAACCGGATGTTCGACTTCAATGACAAGGTCGCGATCGTGACCGGAGCCGCCAGCGGGCTGGGCGAGGCCATCTCCCGTGAGTTGGCCGCCTCCGGCGCCCGGCTCGTGCTCGCCGATCTCGATATCGACCGCGTACACGCTCTCGCTGCCCAGATCGATGACGGCAGGGCCTTTCCGCTTCGGACGGACGTGGCGAATGCCGCGGATGTCGAGGCGATGGTGGCTTTCGCGGTGAAGACCTTCGGCCGGCTCGATCTTGCCGTGAACAATGCCGGCGTCGGCGGCGCCTCCGCTCCGGCCGGTGAATATGATCTTGCCGAATGGCGGCGCGTGCTCAGCGTCGACATGGACGGCGTGTTCTACGGCATGCGCTATCAGATTCCCGCGATGCTCGCCTCGGGCGGCGGGGCGATCGTCAACATGAGTTCGATCTGCGGCATGCTCGGCCTGCCCGGCACCATCGCTTACGCGGCTGCCAAGCACGCCGTGGTCGGCATGACCCGGACAGCAGCCGTCGACTATGCCCGCAAGGGCATTCGCATCAACGCGGTGGGGCCAGCGGTCATCGATACGCCGCTGATCCGGGCGCAGGGCGAACCGTCGCCCGCGCTGATCGATCAGCATCCCATTGGCCGGCTCGGCCGGCCCGAGGAGGTGGCGGCGCTTGTCGCCTTTCTGCTCTCCGATCGCGCCTCGTTCATGACCGGCGGCTACTATCCCGTCGATGGCGGCTATCTCGCGCAGTGACCGCGTCGCCCACTCCCTTTTCATCAGCACCAGCAGCAAGGAATTTCTCATGTCCCGTATAGCGCTTATCACCGGCGGCGTGAGCGGTATCGGCGCCGCGACCGCACGACTCCTCAAGGCGCATGGCTACACCGTCGTCGCCAATTATTTCGGCAACGAGGCCGAAGCCCAGGCGTTTCACGACGAGACGGGCATTCCGGTCTATGGCTGGAACGTGGGCGATTTTGCCGCGAGCCAGGCGAGCGTCGCCAAGGTCGTGGCGGAGGTCGGGCCGGTCGACATCCTCGTCAACAATGCCGGCATCACCCGCGACGGCACACTCCACAAGATGAGCGAGGAGCAATGGCGCAGCGTGATCGACGTCGACCTCGGCGGCTGCTTCAACATGTGCCGCGCGGTGATCGAGGGCATGCGTGAGCGGCGCTTCGGCCGGATCGTCAATGTGAGTTCGGTCAACGCGCTGTCGGGGCAGTTCGGCCAGACCAACTATGCCGCCGCCAAGGCGGGCGTGATCGGCTTCACCAAGGCGCTCGCGCTCGAGGGCGCGGCGCGCAACGTCACGGTCAATGCGATAGCGCCGGGCTATACCGACACCGCCATGGTCGCCGCGGTATCGGCGGAGGCGATGAAGGCTGTTCTTGGCGCCGTTCCCGTGGGCCGTCTCGGCACGCCCGATGAGATCGCGCGCGGCGTCCTCTTCCTTGTCGAGGACGAAGCCGGCTTTGTCACCGGCGCCACGCTTTCGATCAACGGCGGCAAATACATGGCCTGAAGCGGCCGAATGGAAGGAGAAGATCATGACCAGGAATGTTGTTCTTTGCGCACCCGTGCGAACCGCGATCGGAAGCTATGGCGGCAGCCTCAAGGACATGGCCGCGCCGAGACTCGGCAGTATCGCCATTGCCGAGACGCTCAAGCGCGCCGGCGTAACCGGCGACGCGATCGATACGGTCGTCATGGGCCAGGTGGTGCAGGCCGGGGCGAAGATGAACCCGGCGCGGCAGGCGGCGATCGGTGGCGGAATCCCTGACACTGTGCCGGCGATGACCGTCAACCGGGTCTGCGGCTCCGGAGCCCAGGCGATCGCCACTGCCGCGCAGGAGATCATGCTGGGCCTGACGAATGCCGCTGTCGCGGGCGGGATGGAGAATATGGACCAGGCGCCCTACCTTATCGAGAAGGGCCGCTGGGGTTATCGCATGGGCGACGGCAAGCTTTTCGACAGCATGCTCCATGACGGTCTCAACGACGCGTTCGTCGATCAGCATTCGGGCTGGGTGACCGAGGACCTCGTCACGAAATTTCAGATCTCGCGCGACGCCCAGGACAGTTGGGCAGTGCGCTCGCAACAGCGGTTCAGTACGGCCCAGGCGGCCGGCAAGTTCGACAGCGAGATCGTGGCGGTCGAAATTCCGGGACGAAAGGGGCCGACCAGCTTTTCGCGGGACGAGCAGAACCGACCGGATGCGACGCTCGAAAGCCTCGCCCACCTCAAGCCGGCCTTTCGTCCGGAAGGAACAATCACGGCAGGCAATGCGCCCGGCCTCAATACCGGCGCGGCGGCGATGATCGTGGCGAGCGAGGACTGGGCCAGCCAGCACGGCGTAGCTCCGGTCGGTCGGCTGGTCGCTTTCGGCGTGGGTGCGGTGGAGCCCGGACTGTTCGGGCTGGGGCCGGTCCCGGCCGTGCGCCAGGCGCTCACCCGTGCGGGCTGGTCGGTGTCGGATCTCGAACGGGTCGAGATCAACGAAGCCTTTGCCGCGATCGCCATCGCCGTCGTACGGGAACTCGGGCTGCCGGAGGACATCGTCAATGTCGAAGGCGGGGCGATCGCCCATGGCCATCCGATCGGCGCGACGGGCGCGGTGCTGACGACGCGGCTGCTCGAGTCGATGCGGCGCGACGGGCTCAGGCGCGGGCTTGTCACGCTTTGCATCGGGGGCGGGCAGGGCGTTGCCCTGGCTCTTGAAGCCGTCTCCTGAGCGAAGAGGCTTGGGGCGGCGATCGATCTTCCGTCGACGCCGCTCCGGTCCGAACGCAACCGATAAGGTGTCGCGTGCCCATGCTCATCGCGAGCTTTCTGGAAAACCCACTCTCGCAGGGGAACCGGAGAGCCGTGGATAGCGGCACGTCTGTTCATACGGGTGGCGGTCCGGTGACCGGTCGACTAGGCGAATTGCAGAGTTCCGCCGGTACGGCCGAAGGGCTCTCGATTGTGGGGATCGAAAAATCATTCGGCGCCCGAAAGGTTCTCCACGGCGTTTCGCTCACCGTCAAACCGGGCGAGATCGTGGGGCTGCTTGGTCCCAACGGCGCCGGAAAGACGATCTGCTTCTATGCGATCGTCGGCCTGACGAGCGTCGATGCCGGCAGGATCCTGCTTGGCGGAGCGGATGTCACGGCGCTTCCGATGGACAGGCGCGCGGCACGGGGTCTGGGCTATCTTCCGCAGGAGCCATCGGTCTTTCGGGGAATGACGGTGGCGGAAAACATCACCGCGGTGCTCGAGTGCCGCACGGACGATCCCGCGGGGATCGCGGCGCGCCTCGATGATCTGCTCGCCGAATTCAGCATCGCCCATGTCCGCGATACGCCGGCTCCGGCTTTGTCAGGCGGAGAACGCCGCCGCACCGAGATTGCTCGTGCGATGGCCGCGAAGCCGGCCATCATGTTGCTGGACGAGCCCTTTACCGGCATCGACCCCCTGTCGATCGTCGATATCAAGCTGATGGTGCGCGACCTCAAGCAGCATGACGTCGGCGTTCTCATAACCGACCATAATGTCCACGAGATGCTCGAACTGGTCGACCGGGCCTATGTCATCCATGAGGGAAGGGTGCTGTTCGAGGGGACGCCCGACGCGGTGCTTCACAATCCCGATGTGCGCAGACTCTACCTTGGTGAGGACTATGAGCAGTGACCTATCCTTTGGTTGATCATAGCGCTCCGTTGCCGTCGGTCAGCACAGGCCATCTTTGACGGCGTCCTGCTCGTGCTCATGCATCGGGGCGACGCCATGGTGCCAGATTTGCGGTCGGAGTCCATGTCCAACAGGATCGAACATGGAGTTAACCGGAACAGTCTTCGTCCAGGAAGGGCATTCCGCGCGCGATGAGATTCATGGTGCGCTCAAGATAGTCGGATTTGGCGCGAGACGTGTTTTCCAGCTCATGCCGCAGGAGAATGCGCTGCCGCGGGCTTGTGACGAACGCGTCGAAGAGGAAGGCCGCCAGGAACGACAGGTCGACCGAGCTGTCGCTGCCGTCGTTGCGATGGGCCTGCTCGAGAATTGACTGGATGATCGCAATTCCCGCCTTGGCTCCCATCGCAGGCTTGGCCTGGCCGGCTTCCGATTCATGATCGGCGATCCAGTTGATCAGGGAATCCAGGCCGATAACCTCACGCTTGAGCGATGCATCCAGGATTTTCCTGCCGACATGGAGCAGCTTGTCCCGCGTCGAGCCGGCCGGAATGGTCGATGCGATCGGCCTGAGATGATGCGCGATTCCATGCTCGACGGCAGCGACAAGCAGCGCCGTTTTGGACCCGAACCGGGAATAGAGCGTGCGCTTGGAGACGCTGGCGGCGATCGCGATCCCCTCCATGCTGGCGCCTTCCACGCCATGGGCGATGAACTGTTCGAGCGCCACATCAAGAATATGAACGCCCAGTAGCGCCGCGATTTCCTGCGTCGGCCGGCCCCCTTTGGGGTCACGCGGCGGCAGGCGCCTGGCACGTCCGGTTGATGTTGCTCTTGTCATAAAACCGTCTCTAACCCGATCATCCAGGTCTTGCATGAGTTTTGACTTGATCCGGTATCGCCAGGAGGCGATAACAAAACCGCTAAGTATACATACGCATTGTCCGGGGAGGAGCTGTGGGGGAAACCTCGCGGCGCATCTGAAACAGGAACGGACCCGGACGATCATGACGGATATCGCACTCGTAACCGGTGGCACGCGCGGGATCGGCGCGGCCATCGCCCGATCGCTGAAGGCCGAAGGCCATGAGGTGGCGGCCGTCTATCATGGCAATGACGCCGCCGCCGCCCGGTTCAAGCAGGACACCGGCATATCGGTGTTCAAATGGGACGTTGCGGACGAGGCGGCCTGCCGGGACGGCGTGGCCCAGGTCGAAGAACGGCTTGGGCCGGTGTCCATCCTCATCAACAATGCGGGCATCACCCGCGACGGGGTCTTCCACAAGATGAGCTGGGACAATTGGCGGTCCGTGCTGGCGACCAACCTCGACTCGATGTTCACCATGACCCGCGCAATCATCGAGGGCATGCGCGAGCGGCGCTTCGGCCGGATCATCAACATCTCGTCGATCAATGGGCAGAAGGGCCAGATAGGGCAGGTCAACTATTCCGCGGCGAAGGCGGGCGTGATCGGCTTCACCAAGGCGCTGGCTCAGGAAAATGCCGCGCGCGGCATAACCGTCAACGCGGTCTGCCCCGGTTATGTCGACACCGACATGGTCGCCGCCGTCAAGGAGGAGGTGCGCGCCGGGATCATCGCCGGCATCCCTGTCGGCCGTCTCGGCGACCCCGACGAGGTCGCGCAAGCGGTCTCCTATCTCGCCTCGCCAAAGGCGGCTTTCTGCACGGGCTCGGTGCTTACCATCAACGGAGGGCAATATATCGCCAATGGCTGAGCCTCGTCTGCCATCGTGCGTAAGGACAATCCCTCATATCGCAGCGCAGCATCGCAACGGAAACTGTTTTTCCTCCCGCCTCGATTCTCGAAAGGACCTGACCCATGAGCTATCCCCTCGATCAGATTACCGCCCTTGCCAAGGCCAATGGCGAGCTTGTCCTCAAATTCGCCGAGATCGCCCGGAGCGGTGGCGAGGACTATGCACAGATCGGCAGCAAGGCGGCGACCCTCTTCGTCGATCAGTTCAAGGAACTGAAGCCGGGGACTGTCCCGAGCTTCAGGAGCGACGCGGTCACGAGCCTGCTCGGCGAGGTCGAAAAGAGCCGGGAGGCCTCGGTGAGCAAGATCAAGGCGGCCGTCGACGAATGGCAGGGTAGCTGGAAAGATCTGCTCTCGCAGACGACCAGCCAGCAGGAACTGACCGGAACCATCCAGGCGTGGTTCCAGCCCCTGCTCAAGAAGTCGGCGGCCGAGCCGGAGAAGGCGAAGGTTCCCGCGGCCCCGGTGCGCGCGCCTGCGAAAGCTACCGAGACAGCCTGAGGGTCGCATCTCACGGCGAACAACGGCTCCCGCCCGGTTCCCGGACGGGAGCCGGCTATTTGAAGACCGAACCAGGGGCAGTGCGCGACGATATGGCCGTTCCGGAGATCATGAGGGCCAGATACCGACGGCCAGCTACAAGCGTTGCCTGTCTCGCTGCGTCCATGCTTCTGGCCGGCTGCTCGTTCGCGCCGGCACACGTCCGTCCGCCGCAGCCCGTTCCGCAGGGCTATGCCGCATCGGCCTCCGACTCGTCGTCCATCGCCCGGGTCGGCTGGTACGATTTTTTCCATGAGGAGCAGCTTCGGGCACTGATCGCTGCGGCGCTGGAGAACAACCGCGATATCCGGATCGCCTCGGGGCGTGTCGCGGAAGCGCGGGCGTCTTGGCGGATCCAAGGCTCGGCGCTCTATCCCCAGTTCGATGCCGTGGCGACCGGAACGCGGGGACGAACCCCTGCCGATCTGTCGGTGACGGGCCAGGCCGTGACGGGCAACCAGATCTATGCGCAGCTGAGCGCCGGCTGGGAGATCGACTTCTGGGGCCGGCTGCGCAACCTCAACGCGGCGGCGCGCGCGCAGTATCTGGCGACGGAAGAAGCTCGACGCGCGATCGCTACCGACCTCATCGCCCAGGTCGCCAACGGCTATCTGCTCGAGCGCGAATATGAGGAACGCGTCGCGCTGGCGAGCCGGACGATCACGACGCGCGAGGACGCGCTTCGGATCCTGCGGCGGCGTTATGAGGTGGGCTCGGGCTCCAAGCTCGAGATGACGCAGGCGCAGACCCTGCTGGCGCAGGCGCAGACGGCGCTGCAGGCGCTCGATCAGGATCGCGAGGTCAATCGCAACGCGCTGGCACTGCTGGTCGGGCGTCCGGTCGACATCCGGCCGGGGCCGCTCGGCCTTGCAGAAGCCGCGCCGGAGGTCGTGCTTCCTCCGGGCCTGCCGTCAGAGCTTCTCGTCAACCGGCCCGACATCGTGGCGGCGGAATATGTGCTTCGCGCAGCCGAAGCGAATATCGGCGCCGCGCGCGCCGCTTTCTTTCCGAATATCAGCCTGACCGGCGCCTTCGGGACGGCGAGCAGCGAACTGGACGGCTTGTTCAAGGGGGGAAGCCTTTCCTGGAATTTCACGCCGACCCTGAGCCTGCCCTTGTTCAATGCCGGACGCCTCAAGGGCAATCTCGACGTGGCGAAGGCCCGGCAGGTGATTGCGGTCGCGGATTATGAAGGGACGGTACAGGCCGCGTTCCGCGATGTGTCGGATGCCTTGGTCCGGCGCCGGCAGCTCGGCCTCCAGATCGAAACGACGCGCACCATGCTCGCGGCGCTCCAGGAGCGCGCGCGCCTTGCCCAGTTGCGCTTCGATAACGGGCGCTCGGCCTATCTCGAAGTGCTCGACGCGCAGCGCGACTTGTTCGACACCGAGCAGGCGCTTGTCCAGCTTCGCCGCGCCCATCTCGGGAGCGCCGTCGCCCTCTATGCGGCGCTGGGCGGGGGCTTCGTCCAGAATCCAGCCTTCGACATCAACGCAGCTGAAACCGGGAATCCAGCACAATGACGACGCCCCAGAAGAAATGGTTCATCAGGGGCGCCATCGCCGTGGCCGTCATTGCCGCCGCTCTGACCCTGTGGCAGCTGCTCAAGCCCGGCGGCCTGCCGGACGGCATCATTGGCGGCAATGGCCGGATCGAGGCGATCGAGATCGACATTTCCGCCAAGACCCCTGGGCGGATCCGCGACATCGTCGCCGACGAGGGCGACTTCGTGAAGGCGGGACAGGTCGTCGCGCATATGGACACCGATGTCCTCAACGCCCAGCGCTCCGAGGCACAGGCGCAGCTCGCCCAGGCGCAGAACGCGATCCTGATCGCGCAAAGCCAGGTGTCGCAGCGCCAGAGCGAGCGCGCGGCCGCCTTTGCCGCCGTGCGGCAGCGTGAGGCGGAGCTGAGCGCCGCGCGCAAGCGGCTCGCTCGCTCGGAAACGCTGGCGCGCGAGGGTGCGACCGCGGTTCAGGAGCGCGACGACGATCAGGCGCAGGTCGAAGGCGCGACGGCTGCCGTCGAGGCGGCGCGCGCGCAGCTGGCTGCGGTCGATGCGGCCATCGGCACCGCGCGCAGCCAGGTGATCGGCGCGCGCTCGAACGTCGATGCCGTCCGCGCGACGATCGAGCGGATCGAGGCCGATATCCGCGACAGCGACCTGCGCGCTCCGGTGGGCGGAAGGGTCCAGTATCGCGTGGCCCAGCCGGGCGAGGTCGTCGCCGGCGGCGGGCGCGTGCTCAACCTCGTCAATCTCGGCGACGTCTACATGACCTTCTTCCTGCCTGAGACGGTGGCGGGACGCGTGGCGCTGGGGAGCGACGTGCGGATCGTGCTCGATGCCGCGCCCGACTATGTGATCCCGGCCAAGGTGTCGTTCGTCGCCGATGTCGCGCAGTTCACGCCGAAGACCGTCGAGACGGCAAGCGAACGGCAGAAGCTGATGTTCCGCGTCAAGGCGCGGATCGATCCCGCCCTGCTCGATCGCCACATCACCCAGGTCAAGACCGGGCTGCCCGGCATGGCCTATGTGCGGACCAGCCGCGATGCCGAATGGCCGGCGAAGCTGACCGTCAACGTGTCGCGATGACCGCGCCCGGCATGTCGGAGGGCGCCTCGCCGGAATTGGTGGCACGCCTTTCGGGCGTCAGCCTGCACTATGGCAGGACGCGGGCGCTCGACAGCATCGATCTGGAAATTCCGGCCGGACGCATGGTCGCGCTGATCGGCCCCGACGGCGTCGGCAAGTCCACCCTGTTCTCGCTGCTCGCCGGCGCGCGCGTGATCCAGGAAGGCAGTGTCGAGGTTCTCGGCGGCGACATGGCGGACCGGCGGCATCGCGAAGCGGTCTGTCCACGCATCGCCTATATGCCGCAGGGCCTCGGCAAGAACCTCTATCCGACCCTCTCCATCGACGAGAATCTGGAGTTTTTCGCGCGCCTGTTCGGGCAGGATGCGCAGGAGCGCGAGCGGCGGATCGCCCAGCTCACCGAGAGCACCGGCCTTGCGCCGTTCCGCAAACGTCCGGCGGGTAAGCTTTCGGGCGGGATGAAGCAGAAGCTCGGGCTCTGCTGCGCGCTGATCCATGATCCGGATTTCCTGCTGCTCGACGAGCCGACCACCGGCGTCGATCCACTATCGCGCGCGCAGTTCTGGGACCTGATCGATCGCATCCGCGCCGACCGGCCGGGCATGAGCGTGCTTGTCGCCACCGCCTATATGGAGGAGGCGGCTCGGTTCGACTGGCTGGTGGCGATGGATGCGGGGCAGATCCTCGCAACCGGCACTCCGGCGGATTTCTATGAACGCACCGGCACCGACGGCCTGGAGCAGGCGTTCATCGCCCTGCTGCCCGAAGAGCGCCGGCGTGGTCACAAGCCCGTGACCATCCCTCCGCGCAGCGATGGGAGCGATGCCGAGATCGCCATCGAGGCCAAGGGACTGACCATGCGCTTCGGCGATTTCACCGCGGTCGACCATGTCGATTTCCGGATCGAGCGCGGCGAGATCTTCGGCTTCCTGGGCTCCAATGGGTGCGGCAAGTCGACGACGATGAAGATGCTGACCGGCCTGCTCAAGGCGAGCGGGGGCCAAGCGTGGCTGTTCGGGCGCGAAGTCGAGAATGACGACATGGCGACGCGTCGGCGCGTGGGCTACATGTCCCAGGCCTTCTCGCTCTATTCCGAACTCACCGTCCGACAGAACCTTGAGCTGCACGCGCAGCTCTTCCATGTGCCCGCCGCCCAAATTCCCGCCCGGGTCGAGGAGATGGCCGGACGCTTCGGCCTGACCGACATCATGGACGCGCTGCCCGACGCGCTCCCGCTCGGCCAGCGCCAGCGGCTTAGCTTGGCGGTGGCGATGATCCACAAGCCCGAGATGCTGATCCTCGACGAGCCGACCTCGGGCGTCGATCCAATCGCGCGCGACCAGTTCTGGCAGATGATGATCGACCTGTCGCGGGGCGACAAGGTGACGATCTTCATCTCCACCCATTTCATGAACGAGGCCGAGCGTTGCGACCGGATTTCGCTGATGCATGCCGGCAAGGTGCTGGTCAGCGATACGCCGGCGGCGATCGTCGAGAAGCGCGGCAGCAAAAACCTCGAGGATGCGTTCATCAGCTATCTGGAGGACGCGGCGGCGGGAGACGAAAGTGCGGAGGCGGGAGTGGCGGCCGCGGCGCCGGCCACCGAGACAAAGGCTGAGTCCGGTTCGTCCTTTTCCCGCACCTTCAGCCGCCGACGGATGCTGAGCTATTCCCGGCGCGAGGCGCTGGAGCTGCGTCGCGATCCGATCCGCGCCACGCTCGCCCTTCTGGGAAGCGTGCTGCTCATGTTCATCATGGGCTATGGCATCAGCCTGGATGTTGAGAACCTGCCGTTCGCGGTGCTCGATCGCGACGGCACCACGACCAGCCAGAATTATGCGCTGAACCTTGCGGGATCCCGCTACTTCATCGAACGCCCGCCGATCACCGATTACGCGCAGCTCGACCGGCGCATGCGCGATGGCGAGCTCAGCGTCGCGATCGAGATTCCACCGGGTTTTGCGCGCGACCTGCGCCGCGGCGATCCGGTCCAGATCGGCGTGTGGATCGATGGCGCCATGCCGATGCGGGCGGAGACCGTGCAGGGATATATCCAGGCACTGCACGCGCAATGGCTGGGAGAGATGGCCGTGCAAGAGCTTGGCGCTCGGCCCTCGGCGGGCCTCATCAATATCGAGACGCGCTATCGCTACAATCCCGACGTCAAGAGCCTGGTGGCGATCGCGCCAGCGGTCATCCCCGTCCTGTTGCTGCTGTTCCCCGCGATGCTGACGGCGCTCAGCGTCGTCCGCGAGAAGGAATTGGGCTCGATCATCAACTTCTATGTCACGCCGATCACGCGCATCGAGTTTCTGCTGGGCAAGCAGCTGCCCTATGTCGCGCTGGCCATGCTCAACTATGTGCTGCTGGTGCTGTTGGCGCTGCTCGTCTTTCGCGTGCCGATCACCGGCAATGTGCTGGCGATGACGCTGGCGGCCTTGCTCTACACGCTGTCCGCGACCGCGATCGGGCTGCTGTTCTCGATCTTCATGCGCAGCCAGATCGCCGCGCTGTTCGCAACCGCGATCGGCACCATCCTGCCGGCGGTGCAGTTTTCGGGGCTGATCAACCCGGTCTCGTCGCTGGAGGGCGTCGGGGCGTTTATCGGGCGCATCTTCCCGACCACCCATTTCGTCACCGTCTGTCGGGGCGTCTTTTCGAAAGGGCTGGGCTTCGGCGACCTGGGTCAGCCGCTTCTGGCGCTGGCCGTGGCAGTACCGGTGCTGCTCGCGCTGTCCGTCGCGCTTTTGAAAAAGCAGGAGGGCTGAGATGCGGCATATCGCCAATATCGGACGTCTGGGCGTCAAAGAGCTGCGCAGCCTGTGGCGCGATCCGATGATGCTGGTGCTGATCGTCTACGCCTTCTCGCTCGGCATCTACGTGGCGGCCTCCGCCATGCCCGAGACTCTGAACAAGGCGCCGATCGCAATCGTCGACGAGGATCAGTCCCCGCTGTCCAGCCGGATCACCGGAGCCTTCTATCCGCCGCATTTCACGCCGCCGGCGCTGCTTGCTTTGGGCGAGGTCGATCCGGCCATGGACGCCGGGCGCTACACCTTCGCGCTCGACCTGCCGCCCGATTTCCAGCGCGACGTGCTCGCCGGCCGCCAGCCGACCGTCCAGCTCAACATCGATGCCACGCGCATGAGCCAGGCCTTCACCGGCGGCGGATACATCCAGCAGATCGTCCAGGGCGAGGTCTCCGAGTTCATGCGGGGCACGCGCGCCACCGCCGCGCCGCCCGCCGATCTCGCGTTGCGCGCCCGCTTCAACCCGACTCTCGCCCAGAGCTGGTTCGGGTCGGTGATGGAGATCATCAACAACGTCACCATGCTCTCGATCGTGTTGACCGGCGCCGCGCTGATCCGGGAGCGCGAGCATGGCACCATCGAGCATCTGCTGGTGATGCCGGTCACGCCGTTCGAGATCATGGCGAGCAAGGTCTGGGCGATGGGGCTCGTCGTCCTGCTCGCCTGCGCCTTCGCGCTGCTGGTGGTGGTCGAAGGGATATTGAAGGTGCCGATCGAGGGATCGATCCCGCTGTTCCTGGCAGGGGCGGCGCTCCACCTGTTCGCGACCACGTCGATCGGCATCTTCATGGGCACGATCGCGCGATCGATGCCGCAGTTCGGGCTGCTGCTGATGCTCGTCCTGCTGCCGCTCCAGCTGCTCTCGGGCGGCATGACCCCGCGCGAGAGCATGCCGGAGTTCGTGCAGACGGTGATGCTCGCCGCGCCCACCACCCATTTTGTGAGGATGGCGCAGGCTGTTCTTTACCGGGGAGCGGGCTTCGACGTGGTCTGGCCCCAGTTCCTTGCCATCACCGTGATCGGGGCGGTGTTCTTCCTGATCGCGCTCGCGCGGTTCCGCCGGACGATCGGAACGATGGCATAAGCAGGCACATGGTGATGGCCGCCTCAGTAACACTACCAATATGCCCAACAGCGCGGCTGCGCGAAACTTTTCTCACCACAAAGGGGAGAATCTCCATGCACGCCCTGGACAGAATTCGTCAGTCGATCGACGTCATTTTCCTGTATGGATTGACAGCAGGTCTGGTGATGGCGATCGCCGCCATCATCATGGCGAAGCTTCCCGAATGAAAAGGAAGACGCGTCTCCGGCGTCTTGCGCCGCTCGTTCTGAGTGTTCTTCTTGGGCTTTCTATTCACACCGCCGCCCAGTCGGCGCCCGCTGCCGCCGAAGCGACCGCCCCGGCGGGCTTCCGCCTCGATTCCGACGGGACCTTGGTGCATGTGGGAAGCGGTGCGCGCTTTCCCCATATGCTCGCCGGATTCACCCGCGTAGCCGAGCAGGGATATGATCCCAGCGGCCAGTATGTTTCCGTCGAATATCGTTCGCCAGTGCACGGTTCGACGATCGTTGCCCGCATCTCGCTGGTTCATATCGAGCAAATGTCGGCGAAGGAGCATTATACGATCATGAAGTGGCTTGCGCGCAGCTATTTCGATGAAAGCACGCCGCTGTCCGAGGGGCCGGTCGTTCTTCCCGACATGCCAAAGGATGCCGTCTGGCGCGGACGGTTCCGCGGCAGCCGCGAAGGCGTTCCCTTTGAATTCAGTCTCACGACGGTCGATCTTGGCTATTGGGGCGCCCGCGTCGCCACCGCTTATCCGGAGGCCGAACATGGTGAAGCCGAACAGCGGCTCGATGCGTTGATTGGTGGATTGCGGGCATTGGCGCCGACCGCGAAGCCGGAATAGAGTCGATCTCATGCAGGGCGTTGCCGCTTGCGGTCCAACGCCCCCAAGCAAAGAAGAGGAAGAGCCATGCTCGCCATCACCGGAGCGACGGGACAACTCGGGCGGCTCGTCATTTCGGCGCTGTTGAAAACGGTGCCGGCCGGCGAGATCGCAGCCCTGGTACGTAATATCGACAAGGCGTCCGACCTCGCTGCGAAGGGCGTCGTCGTGCGCGAAGCCGATTATAGCCGACCGGAGACCCTGGGCCCGGCCCTGGCGGGTATCGATAAGCTGCTGCTCATTTCGGGAAACGAGGTCGGACACCGCGTGCCGCAACATAAGGCGGTGATCGACGCCGCCAGGACGGTGGGCGTGAAGCTCATCGCCTATACCAGCGTGCTGCACGCGGATACGTCACCGCTCGGTCTTGCCGAAGAGCATCGCCAGACCGAAGCGCTCCTCCGGGAAAGCGGCGTACACTATGTCTTGCTACGGAACAGCTGGTACACCGAGAACTACACCGCCTCGATACCCTCCGCTCTCCAGCATGGCGTGGTGAGAGGCTCCGCCGGAGACGCCCGCATCGCCTCGGCCACCCGCGCCGACTTTGCCGACGCAACCGCCGCCGTTCTGGTGGCGCAGGAGGATCAGGCCGGACGCGTCTACGAACTGGCGGGTGACGAAGCCTATACGCTCGCCGAATTCGCGGACGAACTCTCCCGCCAGGCGGGCATGACGATCATCTTTCGCAACCTGAGCGAGGCCGACTACAAGGCGGCACTGGTCGACGCCGGCCTGCCGGAGGCGGTGGCGGCGATGCTCGCCCAGTCGGACGCTGCGGCCGGACAGGGCGCGCTCTTCGACGACGGCCATCAACTCAGCCAGCTGATAGGCCGGCCGACCACGCCATTGAAGGACGCGATCGCCGCGGCCCTGGCGCGTTGAGCGCTGGGCGCCGGCGGTCAACCGGCGCGCAGCGTTTTCCTGACCAGCACCAGGGTCGAGTCCCCTGGATATTCCTCGACCGTGAAGCCCATGTCGCGTTCGAGTTCGATTGCAGCGACATTGGCGCGGCTCTCGATCGACTCGATTATCGAGAGCCCCCGCGCTTCCGCCTGATCGGCCACGAAGGAGAGCAATGTCCATCCGACGCCTCTGTGCCGATAGTCGGCGTCAACCGAGATCGCCACCTCGCCCCGCTCGCCCGCTGCATCGGATACGAGCATCGCGCTTGCAACCGCGGCGCCGCTCTCGGCATCGAAGGCGAGGAAGCTTAGCGCGTTGCCATCATCGATCGGGGTCAGGGCACGAAGTTGCTCCGGTCCGATCTCGTTCAGTCCTGACAGGAACCGGAAGCGCAAATCCTCATGGCTCACATGGTGGAACAATTGCGTCAGGATCGGCCGGTCCTGCGCGCCTGCCGGTCTCACCGAAAGCTCAAGCCCGCTGCGCGTGACCAGAT
This sequence comes from Sphingobium sp. MK2, assembly GCF_040170545.1. NCBI lineage: Bacteria > Pseudomonadati > Pseudomonadota > Alphaproteobacteria > Sphingomonadales > Sphingobiaceae > Sphingobium > Sphingobium sp. MK2. The sequence goes on along the minus strand of NZ_JAZDXA010000006.1, from coordinate 156,565 downwards.
GGGTTGGGTTATTGCTCATTGTTCTGACCTTTCTGAGACCTCACGTCCATGAGTTCTGCGCCGGACGCCTGTATGGTCCAATCGACAAACTGTGTCGCATAACGCGCCACCGCCCGGTCGAACGCCGCGACAATCCCGCTCTTGCTATTGGCGGTCACCGGCTCCTCCACCGTGAAACGGCGTGATGCGATCGGCTGCCGATCCCGCAGATCAAGCAGTGTTGCGTCTCCGGTGATGATCACGGCTGGCGGACCCTGTTCCGCACCTTCCGCAGGGTAGCGCGCCTCGAACCGGTCGATGCTTATCTGCAATGCCTGTAATGCGCCGGTCGCGCTTCCAGGCGGCGCCAGCCGGATCGTCGGTACGCGCTCGCCGAACTGTCGGCCCAGCGCCTGCACGAAAAGCTCCGGAACGGACGCTACCCAGCGCGTGTCCTTCATGTAGAGCGCGCGCGCGCCTTGTGTTGTGAGGATCCGGTCACCTTCGATCTCCGGCGCGAAGCGGATACGCAGGAGCGAAATGGTACGGGGCATCGGACTGTGCCCAACCGTTGTCGAGGGGCGCGCGGGAAGGTGCGGCACGCCAAAACGGAAAAGATCATCCCGCGCGCCGCCACCGAGCAGGCTGCCACAGCCGGAAAGTGCGAGTAAGCCAATGAGGAGGGCCGCAGATATCCTCAAGACGGCAAAATGTTTCATTGCGGAAGCTCCCGTTCCCTGCCGCTGCCCTTGCCAAGCGCGTGACGTGGATCCCGCTGGATCTGCCGGATGAGACCGTCGAGCGACTCGGCCGTGTCCTGAAGACTGATCATGGCGGCGTTGATGTTGGGAAGGGTGGTGGTGCTTATGTCGGCGCTTCGCGTGTCGAGTCTGGCGACGGCTTCCCGGGCTTCGTGGATTGCGGTCTTGAGCTCACCTGCCGCACCCGAGATATCGGCGAAAGCGCGCCTGCCGTCGCCGTCGGCGATCTGGCGGACCGATGCTGAGGCGCCCTGGATGTCGGTCGCGGCACGATCGAGCTTCGCAAGGGCCGAGGCAGCGTTCGATATCATCCTCCGGTTCGCCGCGAATTCCGCGCTGGTCAGGCGAATATCCTCTACAGCCGCACCCACATTGGCGATCGTGCGATCCGAGAGCAGCCGGTTCACGCGGTTGAGCGCCTCGGTAGCGGCCTGGACCATCTGGCCGCCGCCCTGCAGGAGAGTCGACAGAGCGTTGGCCTTGCTGGAAATGATCGGGCGCTCGCTCCCATCGACCTTGCGCAATAAGGGCTTTTGCTGGGATCCGGCGCCGATCTGGATAACGCTGACACTCGAGATCCCCTGAATTTCGGTCGAAGCCATCGAGTCCACGCGGATCGGCGTCCCACGGTCGACCGCGATGTCGGTGAGCACGCGATTGGGATCGTCCTCATCAAGCCGGATATTCTGAATCTGACCAACCTTGATACCGTTGAACTGAACTTCACCGCCTTTGCTCAGCCCGCGCACCGGACCCACAAACATGATGCGATACAGGTCATGGTCACGCCTGAACTGGGACCCGCCCAGCCAGACGACAAAGACGATCGAGGCGATCAGAAACACCGTGGAGACAATGCCCACCAGGGCATAATTGGCATGGCGTTCCATCAGCGCAGCTTCTTCTGGACGGCACGGCCGCGCGGCCCCAGGAAATAGCTCTTGATCCAGGGATGGTCCGATCGCTCAAGTTCATCGACGGTCGCGACGGTGACTATCTTCTTCTCCGCCAGTACCGCCACGCGGTCGCAGATGGCGTAAAGCGTGTCGAGATCATGGGTGATCATGAAGACGGTGAGGCCAAGCGCCTGGCGCAAGGTGGTAACGAGCGCGTCGAACTCGCTCGCTGCGATCGGATCGAGACCTGCGGTGGGTTCGTCGAGGAACAGTATGTCGGGATCGAGTGCGATCGCACGCGCCACGCCCGCGCGCTTGCGCATGCCACCTGAAAGCTCCGCCGGCTTGAGCGACCCGGCATTGTCGGGAAGCCCCGCGAGCGCGATTTTCAAGCGGGCGAGATCGCGCACAAAGTCCTTCGGCAGACGCGCATGCTCGAGGAGCGGCGTTTCGACATTTTCCTGGACGGTCAGGAAGGAGAACAGCGCGCCCTGCTGGAACATCACGCCGATGCGCCGTTCGACCGCCGATCGAGCGTCCGGATCATCGATACGCCGTCCGAAAATCTCGACCGTCCCACCATCGGGGCGCTTGAGGCCGAGGATCGTATTGAGCAGCACCGATTTGCCCGAGCCGGAGCCGCCGACCACACCCAGTATTTCTCCCTTGCGGACTTCGAGATCCAGCTTCTCGTGGATGACCTTCTTACCAAAGGCCGTGCGAAGGCCGGAGATGCGGATCGGCGCGTCGCCGTCGCCGGTTGCGGACGGGGCGCTCACAAGTCGAGCACCGTGAAGATCACGGCGAACACCGCGTCGAACATGATGACCATGAAGACCGACTGAACGACCGAAGAAGTGACGTTGCGGCCGAGGCTCTGCACATCGCCGCCCACCATCAATCCGTGCCGGCAGCCGGCGGCGGCGATCACCAGCGCGAGAAACGGCGCCTTACTCATCCCCATCCAAAAATGCTTGATGGCGACCATCTCGAGCGTCCGTTGGATAAAGAATGCGGGATTGATATCGATCGTTGCCCAACTCACCAACAGCCCGCCGGCGAGGCCGCCTATATCGGCGCAGAAGGTCATCAGCGGCATCATCAAGAGCGCGGCCAGGACGCGCGGGATCACAAGGGCGTCGAAGCGGTCGACGCCCATGACCTGCATGGCGTCGGTTTCCTGGTTCATGCGCATTGCGCCGATCTGCGCGGCGAACGAGGACGCGGAGCGGCCCGCCAGCAGGATCGCGGCGATGACGACGCCGAACTCGCGCAGGACGGCAACACCAACGAGTTCGACCGTGAACACCTCCACGCCCAAAGTCGTCAGCAGATTGGTGCCGACGAGCGCGATCACCGCGCCGATGAAGAAGGTCATCGTGAACACGATCGGCAAGGCGTTGATGCCCGCGTCCTGCATCACTGCGAAGAGCGGCGTCATCCGCAATCGTCCGGGATGGATGATCGTTCGCCCAATGGCCGCTACGAGGTGCCCTGTGAACTCCAGCATGTCATATGCGTCGCGGGCGAGATGGACGACGTGGCGCCCGAAGCGGTCGAAAATGCTGGCCAGATCCCCGCTACTCTGCCGGGATGGTGTTTCCGCATCTAGCGCCGGCCGGACGAGCGTGATCAACCGGTGCAGATCCTCTCGCGGGCCACAGTCGATATCGACGTCTTTCGCCACGAACTGCAGCAGCGCGAGCGCCCCAGCCGTATCGATCCGTCCCAGGTCGGACAGGTCAATGCGACGGACCTCGTCACGCCCACCCATACGTGCGGACAATCGGACCAGGGCGTTGCCCAGGTCCAGCGCCGTCCAGTCGCCGATCGTGTGAAGCGTCGTCTCGCCGTTGCGATCATAAAGGCGCCAATCCGCGGTCGTCATCGCGGGAGCGCCGCTCCAAGTCGAACGCGGGGCGGCGATCGACGATGACCGACGAGATTTTTGCCGTGACTGGCAAGCCACTGCCTGATGCAATGGTAGCCTGAAGCTCCATCAGGTGGTCGGCCGGTGATATCGCTTTCAGTGACGGCGGCGAGCTGAGGTTTGGCCACATAGGCGGCAATCGGGGTCACCGTCCACCTCCTGGTGCAGGCAGGACGCCAAGGGTGTGGACGGCGATCATGCGCTCCTCGTCGGTCGGGATGACGCGGGCGATGATCCTGCTGTCCGGCCGGCTGATGACCGGCGCATTGCGGGCGTTGAGATCCCGGTCGATGGTCAGGCCGGTCCAGGCCAGGCGCTCGCAGATCGATGCGCGGATGATCGGGTCATTTTCGCCGATGCCCGCCGTAAAGACGATCCCGTCAAGGCCGCCGAGAGAGGAGACGAGCGCACCGGCTTCCCGCGCCGCGCGCCAGGTGAAGAGGTCGATGGCCTCGGCGGCGTGCGGGTCTTCGCTCTTGTGGAGCGCGCGCATGTCGCTCGACACGCCTGACACGCCGAGCAGGCCGGACTGCTGGTACAGAAGCGTCTCGATCTCGCCGCTGCTCATGCCTTCCTGGGTCAGAAGGTGGAGCAGGACGCCGGGATCGATGTTGCCGCAGCGCGTTCCCATCATCAGCCCGTCGAGCGCGGTGAAGCCCATCGTCGTATCGACGCTCTTTCCCTCACGCATCGCGCACAGGCTCGCGCCGTTTCCCAGGTGGGCGACGATCAATCGCCCGCCCGCCAGCTCCGGGTCGATCTCCCTCAGCGTCCGCGCGATATATTCGTAGGAGAGACCATGGAAGCCATAGCGCCGGATGCCCTTGTCGTGCAGTGCGCGGGGCAGGGCGAAGCGCGTGGCGCTGTCCGCCCGGTCGTGATGGAAGGCGGTATCGAAGCAGGCGACCTGGGGAAGGGCAGGCGCCAGCGCCCGGATGGCCCGGATCGCTGCGAGATTGTGGGGCTGGTGGAGCGGCGCCAAGGGGCTCAGCGCGTCCAGTGCAGTGAGCAGGGCGTCGTCGACCAGTAGCGGCCGCGCAAACGCCATTCCGCCATGGACGACGCGATGGCCGATGGCGATGATCTCATGTTCGGGCAGGTGATCTCCCGCCCAGGCGAACAGGTCATGAAGCAGGGCCTCGTGGGTCAGCCCCGCGCCATTGTTCCAGCTGCGGTCGACCAGGACGGCGCCATCGGCGTCGCGCGCCACGAGCCGCGGAGCCGTGCCGATCCCTTCCAGCTTGCCGGCCGCGGCATGGCGCGGGCCGTCGGTGTCGAGCGTGAACAGCGCGAACTTGATGCTCGACGAGCCCGCATTGATGCTGACGACGGCGCCGCTCATGCCAGGGGCTTGCCTTCGGGCAGGCCCGGTGCCGCCATGGTGGCGGCACGCGCGAGCAGCACCGCGACCGCGCAGGAGGCGAGCCGTGTGCGTAGGGAATCTGCGCGGCTGGTAAGGATGATCGGCACGCGCGCGCCCAGCACCACCCCGGCGGCATCCGCCCCGCCGAGAAATGTCAGCTGCTTGGCAAGCATGTTTCCGGCCTCGAGGGTGGGGACGACCAGGATCTCGGCCTTGCCCGCCACGGGCGAGACGATCCCCTTTTCCTTGGCCGCCGCCTCGCTGATCGCATTGTCGAACGCCAGCGGGCCATCGAGCACGCCGCCTGAAATCTGACCGCGATCGGCCATCTTGCAGAGCGCGGCGGCGTCGAGCGTCGATCGCATCGACGGATTGATCGTCTCCACCGCCGACAGGATCGCGACCTTGGGACTTTCGATCCCGATGACATGGGCTAGATCGATGGCGTTGCGGATGATGTCCGCCTTTTCTTCGAGCGTCGGTTCGATGTTGATCGCCGCATCGGTGATGATCAGCGGAGTAGGGTGCTCCGGCACATCCATCAAATAGGCATGGCTGATGCGGCGCTCGGTCCTGAGCCCCGTTGCGGACGAGACCACTGCGCCCATCAGTTCGTCGGTATGGAGGGAGCCCTTCATCAGCAACCGCGCCTCACCCGAGCGGACGAGCGCCACGGCCTGCGCGGCAGCGGCGTGGCTGTGCGGCGCGGCTATCAGGCGGAAAGCGGATATGTCCTTGCCGGCGTCCCTGGCCGCCGCCCGGATTTTCTCCTCGGGGCCAACGAGAATCGGCTGGATCAGGCCGGCCTCGGCGGCCTCCACCGCCGCGAGAATCGCGGCGGTATTGCAGGGATGTGCTACGGCGGTCGGTATGGCGTCGCCGCCGGCCGTCATCTCGATCAGTTTGCGATATCCATCATGATCGGAAACGCGGATGTCGGGCAAGGCCATCCGGGGGGCGCGGACCTTTTCGGTCGGCGCCTTGACCTCGGCCTGCCCTGTTATGACGTCCTGTCCGTTCTGGTTGACGCAGCGGCAGTCGAGGCGAACGACATGGTGCTCGGCACGTTTCTCCGTGACGGTCACCGAGGCGGTGACGGTATCTCCGAGGCAGACCGGCCGGATGAAGCGCAGGGTCTGGCTGACATAGATGGTGCCGGGACCGGGGAGCTCGGTTCCGAGCGTGGCGGAAATGAGCCCGCCGCCCCACATGCCGGGCGCGATCACCTGATGGAACATGTCGGTGGCGGCATAGGCCGGATCGAGTTGCACCGGATTTGCGTCGCCTGAAACGCGCGCGAAAAGCTGCATGTCCTGCTCGCACAACGTGCGGACAACGCTCGCCGTGTCGCCGACGACAATCTCGTCGAAGGTGCGGTTCTCGATCATATCGATCACGGCCACCGCTCAATGCTCCAGCACATAGCGGCCGGGAGCGTTGTCGATCACCGGATAGTCCTTGTCCGGCGCGCCCATCGGCGGCGGAGCGACCGGCTCGCCCGAACGCGCGCGCAGCCACTCGTCCCAGGCGACCCACCAGGATCCGTCCCGCACGAGCGCATGCGCCATCCAATCGTCCGGATCGAGCGCGGCGCCGTCTGCCTCACGGGTGAGGATATGGTAGCGTCGCCCCTTGTGCCCGGGCTCGGAGACGATCCCGGCATTGTGCCCGCCGCTGGTCAGCGCGAATGTGATCTCGGCGCTGCTCAGCATATGGATCTTGTGGACCGAACGCCACGGAGCGACATGGTCGCGTTCGGTGCCGACGACGAACATCGGCTTGCGCAGCGCGGACAGGCTGATGGTTCGGCCGTCGATCTTGTAGCGACCCTCGGCGAGATCGTCGTCGAGGAACAGGCGGCGCAGATATTGGCTGTGCATCGCGTAAGGCATCCGCGTGCCATCGGCGTTCCACGCCATCAGGTCCGACATCGGCTCGCGCTCGCCCATCAGATAGGTGTTGAGGATCCGCGACCAGACGAGGTCGTTCGAGCGCAAAATCTGGAAGGCGCCGCCCATCTGCGTGCCGTCGAGATAGCCCTTGCTCCACATCATATTCTCGAGCACGTTGAGCTGCGCCTCGTCGATGAACAAGCCAAGTTCGCCCGGCTCGCTGAACTCGGTCTGGGCGGCGAACAGGGTGATGGTGGCGAGCCGCTCATCGCCGTCGCGCGCCATCGCCGCCGCCGCGATCGACAGCAGCGTGCCGCCGATGCAATAGCCGACGGCGTGAACGGTCGGCGCTCCGGTGATCGCCGTCACCGCGTCGAGCGCCGCCATCGGGCCCAGCCGCCGATAGGCCTCCATGTCGAGGTCGCGGTCCGCGCTGACGGGATTGTGCCAGGAGATGATGAAGACCGTATAGCCCTGCCCGGTCAGCCAGCGGACCAGCGAGTTCTCCGGCGACAGGTCGAGAATATAATATTTCATGATCCAGGCCGGCACGATCAGAATGGGTTCCGGCCGCACGGTGTCCGTGGTCGGCGCATATTGGATCAGCTCGATCAGCTCGTTGCGATAAACGACCTTGCCGGGCGTGGTTGCAACATCCTTCCCGACCTCGAACGCTTCGGCACCCACCGGCAGCTCTCCGCGCATGGTGCGCTGCATATCCTCCAGCAATAGCCTGGCACCCTCGACAAGGCATTGCCCGCCGGTCTCGAATATCCGCTTCTGGAGGACGGGATTGGTCGCGACGAAATTGGTCGGCGCCATCGTGTCGAGGATCTGCCGCATCCCGAAGGCGACCATGTCTTCATGATGCCTCGTGACGCCCACCACGCCGGTCGTGGCCGCATGCCACCATTGCTGGTTGAGAAGGAAAGCCTGCGCGATCAGGTTGAAAGGCGCTTCCTTCCATGCCGGATCGACGAAGCGACGATCCTGTGGCAGCGGCTCGATTGCGGGAGCAGCGTCATGGTCGCCGATGCTGCGCACGGCATAGTCGCCGAGCCGCATGAATTTGCGTGTCGTCTTGGCCGCCAGCTGCAACTGCTTGCCCGGCGAGCTGGCAAGATGCATGCCCCAGTCGGAGAAGGCCTGCAGGATCGTCGCGGGCGAGAGTCCGCTGGTCAGCTGCGCCATGCCGGCGATCGCGGCCCGGTCGAGAGTTTCGGCAATGCCGTCGAGCGGATCGGACGCGTCCTGACGTGAATGCGCTGCTGCCATCTTGGAGCTCCTGAAAAAATCCTGTCTCTACTGCAGCTGCACACGCGCAAGCGCATTACGTAAATGCCCCAAGCCGCATGTCCCACGGCATTCCATTGTTATCACTTTCGTCTGTATTTTCAGGTATTTTGCGCCAAGGCTTGATCCGAGCTTGGGAAAAGAATCGTACCTTCGCAACTGCAGGAAACGGTACTGCAAAGGTTAGATACAGCGCAAGTTCGCCGGTTGCTCCCGAACATTCTCCACTGCGATCCATCGCCGCGCGCGTGCCCTGAAAAAGCAGCTTGCCTCATGGATGATATAGGTGCGACACGGCGGAATTGATCTTGGTAAACCCAATGATCGAACAGAAGCAGACGGTCTTGCCTAGCCGTCCTTACATAGTGACCCTCGCGGCACCAGATCCTGACCGACAATGCTCTCCGTATGGTCATCCAGAGCGCGCTTCTTGCCGCTGTCGCCAGGGGGTTGCAGGGTCGGTCGCGGATGGATTGACACCGCTCCCCTTGGAGTCGAAATCAGCAGTGGCGCTATCCGTCACTTGGGAAATCTACGTAGTTCAGAGCGGCGACATTGCCGTTAGACCGAATCGACCGGAAGATTCCGGCAATCCCTGGTTTGTTTGGCACGAGTGACACATAGGCCCACCGACCTGCAGATTCCTCGCGCCGTGATCCTCCTTGTCGAGAGCGACACCGGATTGAGGCGCGCGTTGCACCTGTTGCTTATGGCTCGCGGTTATGGCGTGAAAGCCTATGCAGAGGAGACCCGCCTCCTGGCAGATCCGATGACAGAGGAGGGAGCTTGCCTGATCGCCGAGCATCGGCCCGTTCATGTGGATGGAATCGATCTTCTGCATCAGCTCCGGGCGGCGGGCTGGCAGCATCCGGTCATTCTAACCACAACCGATCATTCTGCGGAGACTGAACTCTGCGCACGCGGTGCGGGCTGCGCGCATATTCTCCACAAGCCGTTCGCCCATCATCTGCTTTTTGGCCTCGTCGACAGGGTCGTGGCGCGCGGTCCCGGTTAGACGCAGCAATTGGCAGCGGCTAGCGGTCCCATGCACGCGCTGCAGCGGCCAACGCCACTTCGCCGCTCACGAAGATGGGGCAGGGGAGGCGCGGGGCGGGGCCGTCAATCGCGCGACAGCGTCAGCGAGCGCATGCTCGCGCAACGGTTTCTCGATGACGATGCTGAAGCCCTCCTTCATCGCCCGCTCGACAAGATCTGGCGAGCCATAGGCGGTGACGAGGATCGCCGGTCGTTGCCATCCCCGTGCACGGAGGGAACGCAAGACCGCAAGGCCATCCATCTCGGGCATGCGATAGTCGGCGACCAGGCAAACCGCCTCGTCCACAAGCGGATCGGCGATCAATGCTGCGCTTGATGCATAGGAGCGGATGTCATAGCCTTGGGCGTGAAGGAGAAGTTGGAGAGAGCGCCGCACGCCGGGCTCGTCCTCCACCAGTAGAATCTTCGGGCGCTCCATCGGGAGAGCTGCAATATTGCCATTCATGATCGTCTCGCATTGACCGGCTCATGATATTTGGCCGGATGCGAGGAATCGCAGCAAAACCGCAGCAAGTCGCTACGTAGAGGTCCTATGACCCGTCGTTCCCAAGATTGGCGGCGAAGGCGATGCGCAGCGCGTCGGACAGGCTACGGACCCCCAGCTTCGTCATCAGATTGGCGCGATGGACCTCCACGGTTCGGGGCGATATGCCGAGGTCATAGGCGATCGTCTTGTTGGGCAGACCTTCGGCCAGACCCTTGAGCACATCCTGCTCGCGCCCGGTCAGTGCCGAGATCATCACGGCAGCGTCGGCCGCCCGTACTGCACGCTTCCCAGTGTCGTCGAGCCGTTCGAAAGCGATACCAATAGCATCCAGCAACACCGCCTTTTCGAAGGGTTTTTCGATGAACTCGACCGCGCCTGCCTTCATGGCGCGCACCGCGATCGAGATATCGCCATGGCCAGTGAGGATGATGACAGGCATCGCCACGCCACGTTCGAGAAGCGCTTGCTGCACCTCAAGACCGTCCATCTCGGGCATACGCACGTCAAGCAGGATGCAGCCGGGCTCCGCGTGGCGCACCTCGCGAAGAAAGGCGACGCCCGAAGCATAGGTTGCGACCGAAAACCCGGAGGTCTTGAGCATGAATCCAGCTGATCGCCGGATCGCATCCTCATCATCCACGATATGGATCATACGTCTATCCGTCATTGGCATTCTCCGGCTCGGCTTCGACGAGCGTAAAGTGAAATTGGGACCCGCCGCCGGGTCGTGCCTCCAGCCATATCCGACCGCCGTTCGCTTCGACGATGGTGCGGCAGATCGAGAGCCCCAGACCCATACCCTCGCTTTTCGTGCTTACAAAGGCGGTGAAAAGCTGTTCCGCAACGTCCGGGGACACGCCTGGGCCGGAATCGGCCACAGTCACTCGAACGAAGCCTGCTTTCTCACGGCGGGAGGTGATCCACAGATGCCGTTCGGATGATGCCGCCATCGCCTCTACCGCATTACGAAGGAGATTGATCAGCACCTGCTGGATCTGCACCTTGTCGAGGAGCACTTTCGAAGCGTCGGGAGCGAGATCGAACTGGGCATCGACGCCCTTCTCCCGAGCGCCCATCAGCCCGAGCGCCGCCGCCTCGCCGATGAGGGTGGGAAGGTTCTCGACGGTCTTCTCAACCTCCCCGCGCGCGACGAAGTCGCGCAGCCGCCGTACGATCTGTCCTGCGCGCAGGGCCTCTCGAACCGAATCATCCAGGGCTTCGCGGATCATCGGCAGATCCTCGGGATTGGCTTCGGTGAGCAGGTCGCGCACCGCCTCCACATAATTGGCGACGGCGGTGATCGGCTGGTTGAGCTCGTGGGCGAGCGTCGAGGCCATCGTTCCCATGGCGCTCACCCGGGCGACATGAATCAGCTTGGACTGCAGTTCGTCGAGGCGCTCCTGGGTCTCCTGCCGCTCGGTCAGATCCCGGATGAAGCCGGTGAAGACACGCTGGGTCTCGCCGATGGCTTCGCCCACCGACAATTCCATCGGGAAGGTCGAGCCGTCACGCCGCGCGCCGATGACGACGCGCCCGATCCCGATGATCCTTCGCTCGCCGGTTGAGAGATAGCGTTCGAGATAGCCGTCATGGCGTTCACGATCGGGCGATGGCATGAGCAGGCTCACGTTCGATCCGCGAATCTCAGCCTCTGAAAAACCAAACAGCCGTTCGGCTGCGGCGCTGAACGAGAGGATGATGCCGTGTTCGTCGATTACGATCATCGCATCGGGGACCGTCGAGAGGATCGAGCGGAGATGGCTGGCGCTGGCTTTGTGCGCACTCTCGGCGGCGCGCTCCCCCGTTGCATCGCGGACCACCTTGCCGAAGCCGCGCAAGGCTCCGCTTTCATCACGCAGCGCAGTGATCGAAACATGCGCGAGGAACTCGGAACCATCCTTCCTGAGCCGCCAGTCTTCCTCCTCGAATTTGCCCTCGTCGCGCGCGCGTTTGAGGTCGGCTTCGGGCTTGCCGGCCTGGACGGCGTCCGCCGGGTAGAAGATCGAGCAATATTGGCCGACGACCTCTTGCTCTCTCCAGCCCTTCAGCCGCTCGGCGCCGTCGTTCCAGATCGTGACGCGGCCTTCGGGATCGAGCATGTAGATTGCATAACCCTGTGCTCCGTCGATCAGCAGGTTAAGTTCGTCGGCGATCTCCGAGAGCTGGTTCTGGCGTCTCCTGTCCCAGGCTGCACGCCGTCGTCGCAAGGACGCGTTGCGAGCGTCGAGCAGGGCGATGCCAGCGGCCACCAGCAGCGAAAGCAGCAGATCGAAGGGTTCAAGACCAGGCAATGGGCGCAATAGGGCAAACAAGGCCCCGACCAGAATAGCGAGAATAGCCGCGCCCGTTGCGGCGCCCGTTCCACCCAGCGCGGCTGCAACGATGATCGAAAGGATGAGCAGCAAATAGGGGCTGTGGTTGACGCCCCCCGCGCGGAGAGCAAGATCGGCGGGTACGGCGAGGAGAACGGCCACGATGCCAATCGCATAGCCCCAGCGGGCCTGCCGAGTTGAGCTATCCTGCGCGTCACTTTCCATATGGAATCCCGTCTGGCTTTGGTCCATCCTCTCTGGTTGCACCTTGATTATATTCCGAGCGTCGGAACTCGTCAGTTGGCTACATCAGAAAATGCTACTCGATAGAACAGAAGGACTTTTTGGAATGAGATCGTAGCCCGTCTTCGCAACTCCACTGCCGTCCTTCTAAAATAGCCTCGAATCGGCCCAAGACCCTCGCAGGTTCCGTCTCACTTTGAGACCTTTATCTGGCAACCTTGCCTTGGAAAAGCATCAAAACATCCGCGATGCCAGGCATCGTTCGGGTTCGCAGCCGAGTGCAATCCTGCCAACAGTGGGCGCCAACGCATCGGTCGATGCGTGAGCAAGCCAAGAGGCATCGCGGGTCATGAGGCATACGTCATTGGCCGTCCCGTGCCTGCCGCGCGTCCCGCCAGTCGGGACGGTTGATCGCGCGCAAACATAGGAAAACGCGCCCGGCGTATTTCCCGAAGGTTTTGTATTCCGCAGGCCGCCCGACCGAAGCCGAGAACCCATGTTTGCCGCGCGATGCGGACCCCTCTTCACGATCAAGATCGGACGGGCGAGGAAAGGCTATGCCGATCGCCCCTGCTTGTCCACAAGATACGACCGTGTTGTTTCCCGAATGACTGTCCGTCCGCGGAACCGATATTGGCAACGAAGATGATCGCCGGCGCATCGTTAAAACCTTCCGTATCAAGCCGCTGCATCGACCCTGGACGCTGTGGCCGCCATAAGGTCTGGTGGCAGCCTTTCAGATCTGATGCGATCGGAGCAGTTTCAGGATGTCGGTGGCGTCACGCTGGGCGAAGTCCTTGGCAATTTCCGCCAGAATATGACCCTGCATTGTCGGGTCGAGGTCGCTGCGAAGCACGCCCAGCATGCGCGGCGGCGCGATAAGGATCAGCGGCCTGTCCTGCCTGCCCAGCGATGCCACCGCCTGCAACGCCTCCTGTCCGAAACGGTCTTCCCGGCGCTGGTGATAGTCGGCATCGGCATAGGCGCTGCGCGTCGGCACCGCGCTGCCGAAGCTGCGCCCCGGAGCGTCCGTGGCCATCGCGCGGCTCGGCGGATTCTTCATCGCCTGCTCGTGCAGAAGCTCCAGTTCGGGCGCGGCGTCGGTGCCGCGATTGCGAAGCACCTGCACGTGGCCGCCATCGACAACCAGAATCGTCGTATCGTGGGGAATAAGCATCGTCTCTTCCTTATCCTGGGGCCGGACCCCGTGCGCCTCGCATGGCGGTCGGACGCCCGGGCGAGCCGTGCGAGTGACCGAAAGGTGTCGCCTCTCGAACCAGCCGGACCACCTCCTCGTCCGTCGTCTGATCGAACACGGCATAGTGTGTGCCAACGGCGTAGAAAGGATCGGGCTGTGCCAGACAGACGATGTCATCGCACTCTGGCGAAATCTCGGCGATGCTGTCGCTAGGCGCGACCGGTATGCCAAGGACAAGGCGTGCCGGCCGATTCTTGCGCAGTCCTTTGAGGGCAGCCTTCACCGTGCCCCCGGTCGCGATCCCATCGTCGATCACGATGACCGTGCGGCCCGTCACCTCCACCGGGACGCGACCGCCGACATAGGATGAGCGCCGTCGCTCGATTTCCGCGAGCTGCCGCCGCATCTCGGCCCTGATATAGTCGGGGCTGGGCGCCAGCTGGCGGACGATGTCCTCGTTGAGCACGAGCTGCGGTTCGGCACCATCGACCACCGCGCCGATGCCCAACTCCTCATAGCCCGGCGCGCCGATCTTGCGGACGAACAGTAGGTCCAGTTCCGCATCAAGCGCCTTGGCCACCTCGAACGCGACCGGCACGCCGCCGCGGGGCAGCGCCAGCACCAGTGGATGCGCCCCCGCCAAGGGGGCGAGCACGATCGCCAGTCTCCGGCCGGCCTCGCGCCTATCGTGAAACTCAGGTTTATGGCTGGCCATGGTCAAGCCTCCTGGAAATGTTGCCGGAACCATCGCGCGGCGTGGTCGATCACTGCGTCGAGCGTGCCTGGCTCTTCGAACAGGTGCGTCGCTCCCGGTACGATCAGCAGCTCGTTCTCGGCATGAAGATGGCGTTGCGCGATCCGGTTCAGCTCGATCACCGGCAGGTCCCGGCTGCCCACGATCAGCAGCGTTGGCGCGCGGACATGCGCGAGCGCGGCCGAACCCGCCAGATCCGGCCGGCCACCGCGCGAGACAATGGCGGCAATGCGTGCGTCGGGGCCGGACGCGGCCAGCAGAGCCGCGCCCGCGCCCGTGCTCGCGCCGAAATAGCCCACCGGCAGCGCCGCCATTCCTGGCAGCAATCTCACCCACCCGGTGGCGGCCTTCAGCCGGGACGCCAATAACGGAATGTCGAACACATTGACGCGGTCCTGCTCCTCGGCCGGAGTCAGCAGATCAATCAGCAATGTCGCAAGCCCCGCGTCGCGTAAGCCTTGCGCGACATGAGTGTTACGCGGGCTGAGCCGTCCGCTGCCGCTGCCATGGGCGAAGATGACGATCCCCTTGGCAGCGACGGGCACGCCCAGCAGCCCCTTGAGCCCATCGGGCTGAACGGTGACGGGAACCGGATCGTGGGCGGCGAGGGCGATCATCGTCACAGTCCGAAGGGCCAGGTTTCGGGCGCGCCATGGGGATGCTCATGTCCCAGCGGGGTCACCGCGGTCGTTTGCTCAAACCAGACCCAGGCATCGAACTGCTCAGCCAGGACCGCCTCGAAATAATGGCTGAGGCGCTCGGTTTCCGGGCGGTACACGACGCCTATGGCGCGCTCGAGCAGGGGCTCGCGCAGCAGCCCGGCGAGATTGGGCTTCCTCCGCCAATCGGTCAGCGTCCGCGCCAGTCCCGTGGACCGAAACGCATGCTCGTAGCTGTCGGCACGTGCCGGCCGCACGGTCTTGATCTGCATGTCGGCGCCCCAGTCGCTGGCGGCGGCGACCGTGCCGGTATCGGTGCCAAAGCCGATCGACACCGCTTCCTCGCCATAGGCCATGCGGCAGAGCTCACCGATGTTGAATTCGCCCTGCCAGCCCATCGCGGTCGCGGCGGCGTTGCCGACATGGCTGTTATGCGCCCAGACGACAGCCTTGGCACCATCGCCGCGATGGGCGAGCAGCGCCTGCAACGTTTCGAACATATGCCGGTCACGCAGGTTCCAGCTCTCGGTCGAGCTGCGGTACATGGCACGGTAATAGCGCTCGGCAGCGCGCACGATACGCGCGTTTTGTACCGCGTCGAACCAGGCTTCGCCGTCTCCGTGCAAATATTCGAGCCGATGGGTCAGAAGTTCATGAAGCTGTGCGACCGCGCGATCCTCGCAACTCGGACGGCCGCCATGAACCACGGCGCGGCCATAATGCGCCGGTTCATCCTGCCATGGTGTCAGGCACCCATAGCGCCGGCGCGCATTCCCGGCGGCCTCGGGATCGACCGTGTCGAGATAGGCGAGCACTGCGTGGATCGACTCGCTGAGGCTGTAGACATCCAGACCATGGAATGACGCGCGGCAATCTTCGTCAAGCGATGCATTATGCCCCCGCATCCAGTCGGCAAATTCCAGCACCTCGACATTGCGCCACATCCAGGTCGGAAAGCGCACGAAGCTGTCGCCGCGTCGGGGGCGCGGTGCTTGATGCCGGACATAATCGTCGATCTGCGCGGCGTCCGGCCAGTCGGCTTCGACTGCCACGACGGTAAATCCGTGACGCTCGACCAGGCGGCGGGTGATTGCTGCTCGCGCACGATAGAATTCGGACGTACCGTGGGTTGCCTCGCCCAACAGGACGATCCGCGCATCGCCGAAGCGATCGAAGAAGCTGCCGAACTCGTCGATCCGCTCGGGCGACGGCAGCGGTTCGGCGTGGCGGCGCAGCGCTTCGATCAGCGCCGCCGGTGCCTCCCGGCCGATACGGTCGTGTAGCGCTGCGTTCGGCATGCGGATCTCCTTGTCAGGTCTGGCCCACTGTCAATGCCCAAGAAGGAGCGGCACCGGACTCTCGGCGAGCATCCGCCGGGTCACGCCGCCGATCAGCCGCTCGCGCAGGCGTGAATGGCCATAGGCGCCGATAATGCAGTAGGCTGGTTGCCGGTCCCGACAGGCGGTGAGAAGCGCATCCGCCACCGTCCATTCCAGCGGAACATCACGGTCGATGCGGGCATGGATGCCATGGCGTGAGAGATAGGCGGCGGCCTCTTCCGCAGGCGGTCCATCGGTCTTGCCGATCTCCACGATCGTCACGCCTTTCGTGAGGGCGAGGAGCGGCGTGACCGCGCGAAGCGTCTCGGCGACAGCGGGAGCACCGTTCCAGGCGACCAGCGCCTGTCCATTGGCATCGAGGCTGCGGAACTGTTGTGGAACCGCGAGGATTGGCTTTCCGGCGCGCATAACGACGTCGGAAACGATCGCCCGCATGTCGGGAGGCTCATGATCGGCGAACATAGTGTTGAGCACGATGATGTCGGCGAGCTCCGCCTCGGCTTCCAGCAGACCGGCAATGTCGCCGGTCGCGTCAGCCCAGTCCCATGCGATGTCCTCGACTGAAAGGCGCGCCTCGATCCGGTCGCGATTAACCGCTTCCCGGTTGCGCGCGTCGGCGAGCAGGGCGACTTCGGCATCGGCCATCATATAGTCTGCGCCGACCAGGATTGGCGCCTGGACAATGTCGAGGCATGTGAGATGCCCGTTGGTCGCGCGGACAAGATCGAGCGCGGCCTGGAAGCGAGCCTCTTCACCGGCGTCATCGTGAATCAACAGCAGAACATTCTTCATATGAATCTCCAGCGCATGCCCGCCATCGAGGCGGAGTCGTAGCCGAACAATGGCGGTCACGTTCGCGACAATCATTACGTGAGGATACGGAGGAAGAGTTCGCGGTGCGCCACTGCGTAGACTTCCGGATGCCGAACAGGTCGTTCGCTGCGTACGACTCCGACGTTCTCCGGCCAGACCCCGGACAAAGATTAAACCCAGGAGTCCCTGATGAACCGGTCCATCCAAACACGCCGAAACCTGCCCGACGGCACCAACCGTTTGCGGATTGGTATAATCATGCTGTGCGGCGTGGTTGCGAGCCAGATCATGGTGTCGATGGCGACTGGGGCTGACCCCCTACCTCGTTTGTCGGCGGTCTTCAGCACACGGCAAGACCATCCCCAAATCGATGCGCGGGCATCCACGATCATGGCGCATTCCCGGTAATAGAACTCCCAGACCGAATAGCCAGTCAGCGGCTCTAATCGCTGTCGAAATTTCGGCGCGTGATGCCCAGGGAGCTTCTCGCTTGATTGTCCGCGGTCCTCGTGGCGCGCGCTCGGAGTGGCTACTTCTGGCCTGTGGATCTTGGCCAGTTCCACGCCGGTTTTGTTCATACCGTCTGAGGAGAGCCGTTGGTATCGATAGCCACGCGAGCGTCCTCGACGGCGGGCACCTCAAAGTCTAGCCCACATGCGTCGATCGCCGGTAGGCGACATAGAAATCGAATGCCAACCCACAGATAATGTAACCGGGTCGATGTGCTCGCCGGCCGGGCTTCCTGCATAAAATGCGAAGAGGAAGGATCGCCAGGAACGGACAGGCGCGGACTTCACGTTCATCTTGAGCGATTATCGAAGCTGGCCGCCGGGATATCCCGACGGCCGTCTGCTCGTGTGCTCGCTGCGAAGGTCAGAAAGCGACGATGATATTGTCGTCGACCGTGGTGACGCCGGGAGCGGCCCAAGCCGCACGCTCGGCGATCTGGCGCTCGTTCCACGCCTTGACCTTGCCGCCCAGCGTGACCTTGCCGCCATCGGTGAACACCGTCACCGATGCCGCATCGAGATCGGCATTGCGCTTGAACGCCGCCATGATCCGGTCCTTGATATCGCCCGACGTCGGCAGCTTGCGCACCTCGATCAGATTGCCGACGCCGACGACGCCGTTGACCTTGCCGACGACCTTCCGGGCCTCGTCGCTCTGGTAGTGCCAGTCGACCGTGCCGCTCAGCGTCACCCAGCCATGCTCGACCTTCACCGCGATCTTGTCGTCGGGGATCGAGACGTTCCAGGAGAACATGTCGAGGATGCGCTTGGCGATTTCATGATCGGCCGTCTTCGGATCGGAGGCGAAGCGCACCTTGATCTCCTCGGCGAGCGCCTTCACGCCAGCTACGCGCCGTGCCGCCTTTTCCGCCGCCAGCTTCTCGGCATAGCTCTTCACGAAACCCGACAGCGTCACCACGCCGTCGGTCACCGCCACCCCGATATCCGCATGATCGACGCTCGGCTCCCACTCCAGCTCCGCCATCACGTCACGCTGCAATTGACTGTCGCTCTTCATCTCAGCTCTCCTTGGCTCGTAAAATAACCGTCCCAGGTGGGTCGGCAGCTCATCGACGGCCATAAGCCGGGGACCATCGGCAAGTTCATCGCAGGGTCGCCAATGGATTGACCGCGCATCGGGGAATCCCTGCAACGTCCCTTGTCTGTTGCCTGGCGCTGCCACAGAATCCGTATTGTCCCGGAGGGACCAGGGTATGCCATCATCCCTGCAGGCCGGGGCTCGACTCCTTGGCCAAGCGACAAATTTCAGCCGAGTGCGGCCGCAGGACGGCGCCCGAAGACGATCGGCTAGGTAAACTCCCCAATATAGGCGCCGATGGACCGCCTTTATCCTCAACAAGACTCGGCGAAGGAGGTCATCATGAGTGACAAGAGCACCATCCGGGCGAGCTGGCCGTCCGGTGGTCCCGACGCAGCAGCGGCGATGCTTGCCGCCCAACGCCTGTGGCAGTTGCCGCTGACGCTCTACACGAGTTGGTGGAATGCGGGCGTGGAGACACTTTGGCCACATATGCCGCATCCGCACCATCGCGCCCATCACGACGAGCATGACCAGCTCGTGGTTCCCGAACCGATCGAGGCTGAAGGCGAACATGCCCTGTTCGCCTGACGAAAGGTCTTTCCCTCGTCACGGGATCGACCATCTTTAACCTTAGGAGAAGCAAGATGAACGGTGTGACCAATGTTCCAGTGACCAAAACGCGTCCGGCGTCATCGTTGCGCGATCTCGCAACCCAGATCAGCGAGCCGGTCGGCTGGCTGCGATCGGAGATCGACCGCCTGTTCGACGATTTCGGCAGCTCCGGCCGCAGCCTTTTCCACTTCGCTCCGCGCGGCGCCTTGGCAATCGTGCCGGCGCTCGAGCTGGTCGATGACGAGAAGGCCTATCGTCTTACCGCGGAGCTTCCCGGGCTCGATGAAAAGGATGTGGAGATCAACGTCGCCGATGGCGTGCTCAGCATCTCGGGCGAAAAGAAGGAAGAGGAAGAGCGCAAGGAGAAGGGCTTCCTGCTCAACGAGCGCCGCTATGGTTCCTTCCGGCGCCAGATTTCGCTTCCCGCCGATGTCGATGCCGAAGGTATCAAGGCGCAGTTCAAGGACGGAGTCCTGACAGTGACGCTGGCCAAGGACGAGAATGCGGCGGCACGCACGCGCAAGATCGCGATCGAGAAGGCCTGAGCCAATGGCGACGACATCGCCTGGCCCCGGCACGCCGGACGACCAAGCCGATGTCGTCGCCTTCCTCGACCAGGGTCACGCCTTCGAGCGAACGCGCCCCACGCGCATCGATACCCACTGCGCAAGTATTTTCCTTGTCGGCGACCGCGCCTGGAAGCTCAAGCGCGCGGTCCGGTTCGGCTATCTTGATTTCTCGACCTTCGACAAGCGCCATGCCGCGCTCGAGGCGGAGCTTCGCCTCAACCGCCGAACCGCGCCCGATCTATATCTCGCGCTTCATCCGATCACGCGGGAAGCCGGCGGTCGACTGGCGATCGACGGCGCCGGTGACGTGGTCGACTGGCTGCTCGAGATGCGACGCTTCCCCGATGATGCGCTGCTCATCCATATCGCCGATCACGGCCAGCTCGATGAGCGCCTGCTGATGCGGCTGGCGGACCACATAGGCGCTTTTCACTCGGCAGCGGAGGCTGATCGGGCTCACGCGGGTGCGATATCGTTCCGCCGCGTCGTAGACGGCAATATTGCCAGCATGGGGGCCTTTCCCGATATCCTCGACCCGGACAAGGCGAAGCATCTCGGCGACAGCCTGCTCCAGATGACCGATGATATGGCACCGCTGCTCGATGCCCGAGCGCGGGAAGGCCGGGTTAGACATGGTCATGGCGATCTCCATCTCGCCAACATCGCCCTGATCGACGGCGAGCCGACCTTGTTCGACTGCCTGGAATTCAGCGTCGAACTGGCCACGATCGATGTCCTCTACGATCTCGCCTTTCTCCTGATGGATCTCTGGCATCGCAACCTCCGCACCGAGGCGAACATCGTCTTCAACCGCTATCTCGATCTGTCGCCGGCGGATGAGAGCGGGATCGGGCTGCTGCCCTTGTTCCTGTCGGTTCGCGCCGCGATCCGCGCGCATGTGCTGGCAGCGCAGAGCCTGCGTGCTCCTGAAGACAGGGCGCTCGCGCAGAATGCGCGATCCTATCTCGAACTTGCGCTCGCCATGCTGGTGCCCGCTCCCCCGCGGCTGGTAGCGATCGGCGGACTCTCGGGAACCGGCAAGTCCAGTCTCGCACGTCGGCTCGGCGGCGCGATCGGACGCGCGCCCGGTGCCAGGATCCTTCGGAACGATGTACTGCGCAAGCGCCTCGCGGGGCTGTCTCCCGAGGCAAGGCTTCCCCGCGGCAGCTATTCGGCGCAGGCCGCCGCCCGGGTCTATGAGACAACTGACAGGATGGCCGCATCGGCGCTTGCGCTCGGTCAATCCGTCGTGGCCGATGCGGTGTTCGCGCAGCGTGTCGAGCGCGAGAGGATCGAGGCGGTCGGGCGGCAGTCGGGTGTTCCCTTCGATGGTCTCTGGTTAGAAGCGGCGGCAACCGCGCGGCTCAGCCGGGTCGGGACGCGCGGCGCCGACGCGTCGGATGCCGATGTTGCAGTCGCGCAGGCCCAATCCCAGCTGGAAATCGGCGATCTCGGCTCGTGGCATAGGGTCCATGCGGACGGATCGCTGGACGAGGTGGCTGCGGTGGCGTCCGCCAAACTGGGTCTCTGCTGACGGAAACGCCTCACCTCATGCCGGTAGGCATGTTGGCCGCAGCCTTTGTCCGCGCCCGCTATTCGTCTTCGCCGGTTATAACTGTGAGCCGCCGGCCGGTTTCACTCCTTGCGAGACTGTCGTTGGTAACCAGCACCGTTGCGCCCTCGGTCAGGATCGCTGCGACGGAACGCCGGAACTCCTCGGCGACGCGCAATCGGTTCCGATCCTCGGATGGCGCCGTCTGCTGCGCCGGCGATGCCTCGCCGGACAACGGGATGTGCAGCCAGTGAAACCCGGTTTCATCGATAGCGCGCAGCGTATAAGCCGTCGTTCGGTCGACGGCGGTGTCGGGTGCTATGGGTGCGGATCCGATCTGGCGGCCGTTGCGGAGCACGATCATTCGTCGATCCGCGGTGCTGATCACGATGGATACAGATCCCGAGGGTGACAGTTCGGGACGCCATGTGAACGGCCCGGAAGGTGGAGCGTCGTCGATGTCGGAGGCGGTCGGCCGCATGGGATCGGGTACCGGCGCGACACGCGGCACTGCCGCCTCTTTCGTGATGACGACGGTCAAGCCGAGGCGGGTGACGCCATAGAGAAGCCTGGCGAAGCCCAGCGGCAGGCGGATGCAGCCATGCGACGCGGGATAGCCAGGTAGATTGCCGCCGTGCAGAGCTACGCCGCCCCAAGTCAGGCGCTGCATATAGGGCATCGGCGCATCGTCGTAGAGGTTGGACTTGTGGTCGACATGCTTTTGCAGGATCGTGAACAGCCCCGTTGGTGTCTCATGTCCGGGCTTTCCAGTCGAGACCGTGGAGACGCCGATCGGCACGCCGTTTCGGTAGGTGACGGCCCGCTGGTTGGCGAGGCTGATGATGATCAGCACGGGGCCGGCGGGAGCAATATCAGGCGCCCAGATATATTCCCCCGGCTTTAGCCGCTCGACCGTCTCAAGGACCGAACTCGTATCCAGCGTCGGTTGCTGCGCGGACAGCGGCACGGACAGCATGCCAAGGAGCAATGCCGACATCATGGCCATCCCTATGCTGCGACCCAAACGCGTCGAGGTTCGCGAAATCGGATATATCGCCAAGCTCAAACACGGCATGGTTCGCGTAGCTGAGGCGTATGTGCCGGCCGAACGCATCGCATTTGATCCTCGATAATCTGTCATGTCGATCCTGCGGACAACGATCCGTATCTGGACCCGTCGCACGCGAGAATGATGTGATCGGCACCGTCCCGGGATTGGTATTATCCCCTAGTTATCCGCGCCGCCCTAACCTCTAGCGTGCGATTTCAAACGGGATCGTAGCGAAAACGAGGAGGGCGTGGTGAAATCGATACTTCTGCATATCCATGACGATCACGGACAGACGGAGCGGCTTGCCGTGGCGCTGGACCTTGCGCGCGCCCACCAGTCACATATCACCTGCGTCCAGGTCACTCCGTTCAACAGCTATGTCGTCGGCGACCCCTTCGGCGGCCTTTATGCCTCTTCGCAACTGCTTGAGGCCCTTCAGGCGCGCGACGATGAGGAGCGAGAACGCATCGAGCAGCGACTGAAAAGCGAGGATATCTCCTGGGATTGGGAGCATGCCGATGGAAATGCCGCCGATGCGCTGGTGAGCCGCGGGCGCCTGGCCGACGTCCTGATCTTGAGCCGCCAGTACAAGGGGCAGGATGACACGCCGGAGCCTCTGCCGATCGTCGCCGACGTGGCCATTCACGCGCGCGCGCCGGTGCTGGTCGTGCCCCCGGGCACGACCAGCTTCAACGCCAGCGGGCCGGTCGTCATGGCCTGGAACGGATCGATCGAAGCCGCGCACAGCCTGCGTCTGACGCTTTCCTTCCTGCGGGTGGCGAGCGAAGTCCACATCGTCAACATCTCAAGCGATAACAACGATTTTCCACCGATGGACGCGAGCCGATATCTCGCCCGGCATGGCATAGGTTCTCAGTTGCACGAATGGCCCCAAGAGGGGTGCACGATCGCGCAGACGCTTTTGGACGCAGCGGGAGAACTGGCGGCATCTTCTCTCGTTATGGGAGCCTACGGGCACTCTCGGCTGCGTGAGACGGTGCTCGGCGGGGTGACCCGCGACCTCCTGTCCGACACGTCCGTTCCGTTGCTGCTGGCGCATTAGCCGCTCCGTGAGAATATCCGGTGGCGCCCAAGCACAGCAGGCGCTCCGCACATGATCCAATTCTATTGACGGGATGCTGAGCGGACGTGTGCGGCATACGAACTGAGAATCGGATTTTCGGCAGCATTGTTGACCCGCGATCCGGGAAAGCCGCTTGCGCGGATTGAGCCGTTGGCCGTCCTTGGGTCCTTCGATCAGGAGTGGCAGTTGGACAGATTGCTTTCACGCCTCATCGGGACTGGCGAGTCGTGCTGTTCGAGGCGGACGGCACGCGCCATGACTCCGTAGATACACTTATTTCGAGTCTCTTCCGGATCGGTCACCGTGGCCGCCATCAGAAATTGCGGCGTCGCAACAAGCTTCGGGCTTGTCCTCGAACGCCTGGCGCTGGGCGTGGTGGCGCTGTGTTAGGGCGCACGGAAAAATGCCGCGCAAGACAACAGGAGGCCGGAATATGTCGACATCGAACGCACTCTTCCCAGTCCGCGCCGACACGCAAGCGGGGACCTGTCACGTCGTCGCGTGCCTGGATCGATCCGAGCACGCGGCCGGCGTCGTTTCGCATGCATTTGCGATCGCCCAGGCGCTCGAGGTTCCGGTAACGCTGCTGCAGGTGCTGGAAGGCCAGCCGGCAAAGGAGATGCGGCCTGACCCGATCGAATGGGATCTTCGCCGGCACGAGGCGAGACGCACTCTGGGGAAACTGGCAGCCGCTCCCGAGCCCTCGACTACCATCGCCGAGATCAAACTTGCAGAAGGCGCGACTGCCGAGGAAATCTGCAGATTCACCTGCGGACAGCCCGATTGCCTTCTCGTGCTTGGCACCCAGGGCGAGAATGGCGCAAGCCAGAAAGGCATTGGCGGCACGGCCCACAATGTTCTCGATCGGGCGCCCGGTTCGATCCTGCTGGTCCCGATCGCGGCCTCCGCCGCGCCGGCGCCGAGCTATCGGCGCATCCTTGTGCCCGTGGATGGATCGACCTGGGCCGAAAGCGTCATCCCGCTTGCGGCGCGGCTTGCGAAATCGGCGCAAGCGGAACTGATCCTCGCGCACGTCGTCCCGACGCCGGAACTCACTGAAACCAGGCCCCTCGAGCCTCGCGATCTCGAACTCCAACGGCATGTTGTCGAACGAAATGAAGCGACGGCGCGCGCCTATCTCGACCATGTTCGGACATATGTGGCGGCCATGGGGCTGACAGTTCGGGCGATCTCGATGCGCAGCGAGGATGTTCGCGCTGCTCTGGCCGGGTTGATCCGCGCCGAAGCGGCCGACCTCGTCGTGCTGTCGGCGCGCGGCCATGGCGGCCGCCATCACATGGATGTTCCCTATGGCAGCGTCGCCGCCTACCTCATGACCCATTCGCCCGTGCCGATGCTGATCGTTCGTCCATCCGTGACTGCAGTGGAGCCGATGGTGCTGACGAATGTCCAGAATGCGCGCCTCCCGGCCGTAGGTCCGGTCTGAGAATGGCGGATGTCGAGGATGCGGACCCGATAGTCGCCGCTGCGCACGAGCTTGCGCGCCGTCACCGTCTTGTGGGCTTGGCCCGCAGAGCGGCACCGCTGACAACCTGGTCGCAGTTGCCGGCATTGCGTGCATGGCTGAGTATGGCCCGGATCGCCGCTGGCGCCGCGGAGCCGCAAAGCAGCTCGGCGGCCGAATGGCTGCTCGACAACGATTATCACGTTCAACGCGCAATCCTTCAGATCAAGGAGGATATGCCGGCCCCGTTCTACCGGCGCCTGCCCGGCCTCGCGGGTGAAGCGGCGAAGGGCCTGCCTCGCATCTATGCCCTGGCCCATGGGCTGCTCCACGCGTCGCATCTGCAGATATCTCTCAATACCGCGATTCCGTTCATCGAACGCTATCAGGATGAAGAGCCTCTGAGCATTGCCGAGCTCTGGGCATTTCCGGCCATGCTTCGCCTGGCCTGCCTCGAGCTTCTGGTAACAGGCTTCGGACGCATATTCCCGGATGTGGCGCCGCCGTTCGAGGTGGGGCCCGATGCCGCCAAATCCGCCGCAGCGGACGACACCGAATGCGTCTCGCGCGCGATCGCAAACCTCGCGGTGATCTCGACGATCCAGTGGAAGGACTTTTTCGACCGGACAAGCCGCGTCGAGGCGATCCTGCGGCTCGACCCTGCCGAGGTCTATACGCACATGGATTTCGACACGCGCGACCGTTACCGGCACGCTATCGAGCAGTTGTCGGACCATGGCGGCCTGCCAGAGTTGGATGTCGCCGAACGCCTGCTCGTTCAATGCCGGGCCAATGACGATGTGCCGGCCGATCATGTTGGCTACTGGCTGGTCGGCGACGGCCGGCCGGCGTTCGAGGATGCGATCGACGTGCGGCCGTTGGCGCTGGAATCGATCGGCCGCAGGCTCCTGCGTTATCCCGCCGCGCTTTATACGGCGGCGCTGTTCCTGGCCGGATTCGTCAGCTTTGTCGTTCCGGCACTCTACCTTGCGCTGGTCGAGGCGACCGCAATTGGGTGGCTGCTGGGCATCGCGCTCACCACGCTGCCGGCTACCATCCTGAGCGTCACGTTCGTCAACTGGGTCGCGACACTGCTCGTGTCGCCACGGGTGCTCCCAAAGCTCGATTTCGAGAAGGGGATCGCCGACGATTGCCGGACAGCGGTCGTGATGCCGGTGCTTGTCGCGCATCCGGCGGACGTGGCGGCGCTCCTCCAGCGGCTGGAAGGCCACTATCTCGGCAATCCCGATCCAGGGCTGCAGTTCGTTCTGTTGAGCGACCATGCCGATGCCGACAGCGACAGCCATCCTGGTGATGCGGATGTCGAGGCCGCGCTGGAAAATGGCGTGAAGCGCCTCAACGACACCTATGGCAGCGCGGGCAGCGGCCCCTTCCATATGCTGCACCGGCCGCGTCTCTATAATCCCGCCCAGTCGGTCTGGATGGGATGGGAACGCAAGCGCGGAAAGCTGGAGCAATTCAACGGCTATATCCTGCGCGGCGACCTCAGCCCTTTTTCACGCACCGCCGGCCGCATCGAAGCACTTCGCGAGGTTCGGTTCGTCGTGACCGCGGACGCCGATACCCGCCTGCCGACGGGCGTAGTCAATCGGATGGTGGCGACGCTCGCCCATCCGCTCAACAAGGCTCGTTTCGATCCGCGCACCGGGCGGGTGGCAAGCGGCTACACGATCCTCCAGCCGCGGGTCGAGATCGCACCCGAGACCAGCGGACGATCGCTGTTCACGCGTTATTTCGGCGGCGACACCGCGATCGACATCTATTCACGCGCCGTGTCCGACGTTTACCAGGACCTGTTCGGCTCAGGCATCTTTGTCGGTAAAGGCATCTATGAAGTCGCCGCCTTCGAGCGCAGCGTCGAAGGGCGAATTCCCGAGAACAACCTGCTCAGCCATGACCTGTTCGAGGGACTTCATGGTCGCGCGGCGCTCGCCAGCGACATCATCGTCTATGAGGGCTTTCCTTCCGGCTATCTCGATTATCGCCGGCGCTGGCACCGCTGGGTGCGCGGCGATTGGCAGCTGTTGCCCTGGCTGCTTCCGCTGGTCCCCGGCCGTGCCGGAACGCGCCTCCACAACCGTCTCACCTGGTTCGACCGGCTCAAGATCTTCGACAACCTTCGCCGCAGCCTCGTACCGCCCAGCCTTGTCGCCCTGTTGCTTGGCGGATGGTTTATCCTGGGCGGCAATCCCTGGATATGGACATCGCTCGCCATCGTCGCGCCGGCAGCCTATCTGTTCACCGACGTCGTCACCGGTCTCGCGCGCGGCCGCCGGCGCGGCGTTCTTCAGGGTGTCCTGCGACGGCTGGGCGATGAACTTGGACGATGGGCGCTGTCGATCGCCTTCCTGATCAGCGATGCCGCCATCGCGCTCAATGCGATACTGATCACGCTCTGGCGGCTAGGCACCGGGCGTGGACTGCTGGAGTGGACGTCGGCCGCGCATACGACAGCGCATTTTGCCGCGCTCGATCCGCGGCGGGCGGCCTGGCGCGAGATGTGGGTGTCGCCTGCATTCGCGCTTGCAGTCGGCTCGGGGCTGGTGCTGGCACATGCCACGGCCCTCCTGCCCGCCGCGCCGCTACTGATGCTGTGGGTGCTGGCGCCTGAAATCGCATACCGGATAAGCCGTCCGCGCCGCTCCTCGGTCGAGACGCTGGGCGCCGAGGACCGACTGTTCCTGCGCAGCATCGCACGGCGGACATGGCTGTTCTTCGAAACCTTCGTGAGGCCGGAGGACAACTGGCTGCCGCCCGACAATTACCAGGAGCCGCCCGAGGAGGAGATCGCCCATCGGACGTCGCCGACCAATGTCGGCATGATGCTGCTCTCCACGCTGACGGCATGGAAGCTGGGGCATATCGGCGTGACCGATCTCGAGATGCGACTGCGTAATGCGCTGGACGCGCTCGACCGGCTCGATCGCTACCGGGGACATATGCTCAACTGGTATGATACCCGTACATTGCAGCCGCTCGAGCCGCGCTACGTCTCCACGGTCGACAGCGGCAATCTGGCCGTCAGTCTTGTCGTCGTGAACGAGGCGTGCCGCGATGCTGTTCGAGCCCCCGTGCTTTCCCCTGCATTATGGTCCGGTCTCGACGACACCCTCGATCTGCTTGCCGGCGCGCTTGCGGCCGATCGCGCCGACCCGGATCATGCCTGTCGTACTCTTGTTGCGGCGATGCGGGACGCCGCAACTGCGGCGCGGGACGACAGCGCCTGCTGGGGCGACCGGCTGGACGCGCTCTGCGATCGGCACTGCCCCGAGCTGCAGGAAAGGATCCGCAAAGGCATCGCCAATGCGGGGACACTCCCGACGAACGTGATCCGCGATGTTCAGCTGTGGCTCGAGCGGGTCGATCATCATCTGCGCAGCATGCGCCGCGACGTGCAGATGTTCCTCCCGTGGCTGCCGTTGTTGACGCGCCCGCCCGCCGATTGCGCCGACATCGCCGCCCGGATCGGCCCCATGCTCGCGGGCGAGCGCATGCCTGCCGAAGTCAAGGCCGCGTGCGAGGAGGCAAGCGCGCTGCTGGACGCATTCGGCGGCTCCCTCGATCCTTCCGAAGCAAGGAGCTGGGCGGAAGAGCTCGGTTCGGCTCTCGCCCGCGCTGCGGATGCCCACAAGACCATGCGCGACCAGCTGGATGGCATCGCCCGGCGAGCGGGCGCCTGGGCCCATGGCATGGATTTCGCCTTGCTGTTCGATATGAGCAGCCGGCTGTTCCATATCGGCTACAATGTCACCGCCGACCGCATCGATCAGCACCATTATGACCTGCTGGCGAGCGAGGCGAGGCTCGCGAGCTTCTTTGCCATCGCCAAGGGCGATGTGCCTCCCGAGCATTGGTTCTTCCTCGGTCGCCCGATCACGAAGAAGGCCTCGGGCCTGTCGCTGGTCTCGTGGAACGGCTCGATGTTCGAATATCTCATGCCGAACCTGTTCCTGCGCAGCGATCCCGCAACACTTCTCGGCCAGAGCGACCGGACCGCCGTCGATCTTCAGCAGGCCTATGGGATCAGGCATGGCATCCCCTGGGGCATATCCGAATCCTCCTTCGCCTCGATGGGTTCCGATCGCGTGTATCGCTACCATGCGTTCGGCGTCCCGGGGCTGGGCCTGCGCCGTGGGCTTGCGCGCGATCTGGTGGTCGCCCCCTATGCGACTGTGCTCGCACTCGCCGCGCGAACGGTCTTGGCAGTCCATAACCTTCGTGATCTCGCGGGGCTGGGCATGCTCGGGCGATACGGCTTCTACGAGGCCATCGACTTCACACCCGAGCGGGTGCCGGAGGGAGAGCGCTTCGCCGTTGTCCGATCCTATATGGCGCACCATCACGGGATGAGCATGGCCGCTCTCGGCAATGCGCTGTGCGGCGATATGTTCGTCCGCTGGTTCCACGGCGATCCCCATATCCGCACGATCGACCTGCTCCTCAACGAGCGCATCCCCTGGGAACTGCCGCCCGAGATTTCGCGCATCGAACTCCGCGAGCTGCAACCGGTCGCCGAAGGCGCGATCCCCCGTCTCCAGCCTTGGAACCCTGGCTCCATCGGCGGTTCCACAATGCTGCATGCGATCGGCAATGGCCGTCTGACCAGTCGACTGGCGGCGAATGGGGGAGGGGGGCTCTACTGGCAGCGTTATGCGCTCACCCGCCCCGATCGGATCCCTGGCGACGCCGGGCTCTGGATCTATGTCCGCGATCGGGAAACCGGCGCGCTCTGGTCGGCGACGCCGGAGCCGGTGCGCGCGCCAGCGACCGAGGCGCGCATACTCTTTCAGGCGCACCAGGTCGAATATCATCGTCGGGATCACGACATCGCTTTGACCATGGCTGTCGGCATCCCGCACGGGGACGATCTGGAGATCCGCCGGGTCACCGTCGTCAACGAGAGCGACCGGCCGCGAACACTCGACTTCACGAGCTATGCCGAGGTCATGCTCGCGCCGCCGCTCGACGGCGCGCGCCACCCGGCGTTCAGCAAGCTCTTCGTCGGCAGCGAGCTGCTTCCGGGTGCGAACGGCCTGCTGTTCACGCGCCGACCACGCGATGCGGGCGACCGCCCGCCCGTACTGCTTCACCGGGTGATCGCCGACGACAAGGGTTTCACGCCGCGGGGCGTCGAAACCGACCGCGCGGCCTTCTTGGCGCGCCACGGTAATCAGGCGGACCCCGCCGCGATGCAATCCGATGAACTGGGCGGCACGACCGGCTGGACCCTCGATCCGATCCTGGCGATGCGCGCCGAGCTGGAGCTTCCGCCGCACGGGAGACGCGAACTCGCCTTCGTCACGATCGTAGCGGGCTCACGGGAATCCGCTCTGGAGATCGCTGAGCGCTATGCGACTTTGACGGCACTCGAATGGGCCATGAATGACGCCGTGGCGGATGCGGCGCGTGAGATGCATCAACTCGGACTTGGCCCCGACCGCGTGCGGGACGCGCAGATGTTGCTGTCCGCGTTGCTCCAGCCCGTTCAGTCATCTCCCGGCATGCAGAATGCGCTTGTCGCCGACCATCATGGCAGAGGCGATCTCTGGGCGCTTGGAATATCGGGCGATCATCCCATTCTGCTGGTGCGCGCAGGCGACGGCCAGCGAACCGCCCTGCTACGGTTTCTCGCGGCAGCCCAGCAGCTGTGGCGGAGGCGGGGCATCGCGATCGATCTCGTGATGATGCACGAAGGGGCAGCGGGCTATCTTGAGCCGGTGCGCGAGCGGTTGATCGAGTATCCTCCGCGAGGCGGGCGTGCAGGAGCAGCTCGGGCAAAATGGCGGAATCCACCTCGTGGGGATCGGGCACGGCGACACCGATCGCGCCCAATTTCTGGAACGCGCCGCGCGGATCGTGCTCGACGAAGCGGCGGGTGCGCTCGGCGACCAACTCGCGCGCGCCGAATTTCCCCAGCTTCGGAGCCCGCGCTTCGAGCCGGTCGGCAGCACCGGGGCGTCGCCAAGCGCCGGTTTGGGCTTGCTCCCGCTCAAGGAGCTGGCGTTCGACAATGGTCGCGGCGGGTTCACGCCGGAAGGCGAGACCTATGTGATCCACCTCGCGCCGGGTGAGACCACCCCCGCGCCCTGGTCGAACGTCCTCGCCAATGACGGCTTTGGCACCATCGTCACCGAGGCCGGTCTCGGTTTCACCTGGGCGATCAACAGCGGCGAAAACCGTCTGACCCCATGGAGCAACGATCCCGTTCGGGATCCGCAGACCGAGATCCTGTATCTGCGTGACGAGGAAAACGCGCATCTGTGGACCCCGACGCCGCAGCCCGCCGGGGCCGGAACCGCCTGCCGCATCCGACATGGCGCGGGCTATACGAGCTGGGAGAGCAGCAGCGAAGGCCTCGAACAGGAACTTCAGGTGTTCGTCCCCGTCGACGATCCGGTCAAGATCGTCCGGCTACGGCTTCGCAACCTGTTGCCCCATGCCCGCCGGCTCACGGCGACCTATTATGCCGAATGGCTGCTGGGCGCGGTTCACGGCGAACCGGCCCCGCTGCGGACCGCGCATTATGATGCCGAAGTCCATGCACTGATGGCGAACAACCCGTGGAACGAAGAATTCGGAGAGCGGACGGCTTTCCTTTCAAGCAGCCGGCCGCCGCACAGCCTGACGACATCGCGACGGGACTTCATGGGACGCGAGGGCAATCCACGCCGGCCCGAAGCGCTGCTGAACTGGGATCTGGGCGGTCGCCAGCAGTCAGTCGGCGCGGATTGCTGCAGTGCCTTGCAGGTCCATCTGGATATCGCCGCCGGGCAAACCGCCGAGGTCGTATTCGTACTGGGGCAGGGAGATGACCGTGCCCACGCCCGAACGCTGGCGCTGCGGTGGCAGGACATCGCTGAGGTAGAGCGTGCCTTCCAGCAATGCCAGGATGATTGGGACAGGCGTCTGGGCGCCGTCAAGGTGACGACGCCGGATCCCGCGTTCGACATGCTCGTCAACAGATGGCTCCCCTATCAGACAATCAGTGCGCGCCTGCGGGCCCGTGCAGGCTTCTATCAGGCCGGTGGCGCCTTCGGCTATCGCGACCAGCTTCAGGACGTGCTCGCCTTGCTGCATGCCGATCCCGATCTGGCGCGGCGGCACATTCTCGCGGCCGCAGCACACCAGTTCGAGGAGGGCGACGTCCTCCACTGGTGGCATCCGCCGCTGGATCGGGGTGTCCGGACGCATTGCTCGGACGATCTGCTCTGGCTGCCTTATGTCACTGCCGCCTATGTGGAGGCCACGGGCGACGTCGGCATTCTCGCGGAAGAGGTACCGTTCCTGCGCGGTCCTCTGCTGGCCGGGGACGAGGCCGACCGCTACGCGCGATTTGATATCACTGACGAACGCAGATCGCTGTTCGAGCATTGCGAGCGCGCGCTCCAATGCGGTCACCGGCTCGGGGCCCATGGGCTGCCGCTGATGGGCACCGGCGACTGGAATGACGGCATGAACCGCGTGGGCGAGCAGGGGCGGGGCGAAAGCGTCTGGCTGGCATGGTTCCTGATCGCCACGATCGATGGGTTCGTTGGCCTTTGCGGCCGGCTGCAGCGCAGTGATCTGGCTGAACACTGGAAACCCCGCGCGACGGCGCTCGCCAAGGCGGCCGAGCAATCCGCCTGGGATGGCGAATGGTATTTGCGGGCTTTCGACGACGACGGCCGGGCCTGGGGTTCGGCTGGGGACAGCGAGTGCCGGATCGACTCGATCGCTCAATCCTGGGCAGTGCTGTCGGGCGCCGGCAGTCCAGAGCGAACAGCGCGCGCCATGGCCGCAGCCCAGCAGCATCTGGTACGCGACGACGACCGACTGGTCCGGCTTCTCTCTCCCCCCTTCGACGCGACGCCACGCGATCCCGGCTATATCAAGGCCTATCCACCCGGCATCCGGGAAAATGGCGGCCAATATACGCATGCCGCCGTCTGGCTCGGCATCGCCCTTGCCCGGCTTGGCGATGCCGAGGGCGCGATGCGGATATTCGATCGCATCAACCCCATCAACCAGACGCGCTCGAGCGAAGACGTCGCGCGCTATCGAACCGAGCCCTATGTGCTGGCCGCGGACGTTGCCGGGACGCCGCCGCATGTCGGCCGCGGCGGCTGGAGCTGGTATACGGGCGCGGCCGGCTGGACATGGCGACTGGCCGTCGAGGAAATATTGGGGTTGCGGCTGGTGGAAGGCCGGCTGCATCTTGCGCCTTGCCTGCCGGCGGCATGGCGATCCTTCGAGGCAACGATCACCAGGGCGGCGGGCAGCCTGCATGTCCGGGTCGACAACCCCGAAGGGCTTGCCTCGGGCGACGCGCGCATCACGGTCGATGGCGCCGAATCGCCAGGGGATGGCATCCCGTTTCCGTCTGGAGGCGAGACGCGTGAAGTTCGGTGTCTTCTGGCTCGCCGCATTGCTTTGGCATCCTGATTCCGCAGGACTGCAACGTCGCAATTGTCGGTTAAATCTTCTGAATATTGTCATGTAGGCGGGAGGGATATTTGGGCGGCCGCAGTCGCCATCGACCCGATTCCGACCGGCGGAAGTCCTTTGGCTCCGCCATGGCGCCCAACCCCTGGATGTGGCGCTGTTGCGCAGGAGGACACTCGATGGTGCATGCGCACGGACACCATAATCATGGTGGGCCGGCGGCAAACCAACTGCTCGCAAAGGATCGAGTCCGCGGCATGAGGGTCGAGCCGGAACGACCGTCGATCAAGTCGACCATGCGGGCAATAGCTCGTACTTCTGCAGCGTCTGATGCCGCCGCAGGTGCCGGGCAAAGTCGTTCCTGTCGCCGTGATGTTTGGGGAGGGGATTTTCAGTCAATCCAGCGCAGTTGCGGCGCGTGGCGCGGGACTGGCGCGATCGGCGCCGTTGGATAACCGATAATGATCGGGGCAACCGGCACGAAATCGTCGGAAACGCCAAGAGCTCGCTTGCCGTCCGCCGTTTCGAGCCATCGCTGGGCGAAGCCGATCCAGCAGGATCCCAGTCCCTGTCCATGCGCCGCCAGCATCAGGTTCTCCGCCGCCAGCGTGGCGTTTTCGATAGCCCATCCTCCGGCGCGTGCCGAGACGGTGATGAGGACCGGTGCATGGTAGAAGATGTGGAAATCCGGACTTCCGAGAGTCTCGTGGAGATGTTCCGGAAAGGATCCGCTCGGCATCGTCTCAATCATATGGGCTTTGGCCGCCGCGGAAATCCGATCGAGCAGCGATGTATTCTGGATAATGGTGAAGTCCCACGGCTGTTCGTTGACGGCGCTCGGGGCTTGAACGGCGGCATCGACCAGGCTCTTCAGCACCTCTTTCGGGACAGGAGCCGCCGTGTAGGCACGTGTCGCGCGGCGTCCGTAGATCGCTTCGGTCAGGTCCATGAGATGCACTCCGCAATAGATTGAAATCCTGGTTCGTCCGATGCCGCGGGCGCGGGTGGGCAATCGTGCGCTGCCGCCTTTCGGTCGGTCCAGAGTCGATCGGAAATGCGAAAGCTCCAATCCGTATAAGAACGGAGTGTCCAAGGCCCCCGAGGGACTAAACTGGCTGCAGGATTCTCCCTTTTGAACGGCTGCCGGATGGATGTGATCGATATGGCGGTAAGGCTGACAGCGAGGAATACGGCACTCTGCCGTGGCCCTTCGGGACCGCCACATGCGCCGGAACGGCATCCTGCCTCCACGCGAGATGTGACGTGACGGAGCTGAATACAGCGATCGATCAGGCTGCGTCGCCTGGAATCCCGGCTGGGAACGCCGGTCTGGTCATTCAAACCTCTGAACTGTCCAAATCCTTCGACGGCCGGGTGGTGGTGGACCGGGTGGATCTGCAAATCCACAGCAGGTCTCCATGTCCTGCATCTGCTCGGCGTCGCCGCCCTGATCATCCTGGGCTCGGGCCTGTTCTCGACATTCTCGCTGATCATCGCCTGCATCGTGCGGACTCGCGAGCGATTCATGGGGATCGGGCAGGTGCTGACCATGCCGATCTTCTTCGCCAGCAACGCCATCTATCCGATCGAGATCATGCCGGGATGGCTCAGGGCGATCTCGCTGGCCAATCCGCTCACCTATGAGGTGGATGCCCTGCGCGCGCTCATGCTGACGGGCGAGGCGAGCAAGTTCGGCGTGGCCACCGATCGCATCGTGCTCGTCGTGATCTCTGGCCTTCTCGTCGTTGTCGCCACGCGCATGTATCCTCGTATGACGATGTTGGCGTTGCAAGGGTCGACGGCGTCGTCGTGCCGGGGCTGGCGCCAGGCATATGGGAGGTGCTGGCGATTTCGGCGGAAAGCCCAGCCGTTGTGCGACACCGCGCAGCATCGACAGGACGGCAACGAGGGAGAAACAGCAATGCCTGCAATCGCCGCCAACAATCGCGAACCAATGCGGCCATTCCCGTTGCCGGAAGTTTACCAGCTGCTTGAGCCTGGACCGGTTGTCCTGCTGACGACGGCGCATCAAGACCGAAGCAATGTGATGACCATGTCATGGCATATGATGGTCGAGTTCACGCCGCCGTTGCTGGCCTGTATCGTCAGCAGTGCTGACCTCAGCTTCACAGCACTGCGCGCGACAAGGGAGTGCGTGATCGCCGTCCCGGCCGGGGATCTCGCGCCCAAGGTCGTGGAGATCGGCAACTGCTCTGGCCGCGACGTCGACAAGTTCGCCACGATCGGATTGACGCAGCTTCCCGCCGCGCTGGTGGCGCCGCCACTGGTAGCGGAATGCTTTGCCAATCTCGAATGCAGGGTCGTCGAGACACGCCTGGTCAACAAATATAATCTGTTCATTCTGGAAGTCGTCGCGGCCTGGAGCAATCCGGCCCAGAATGATCCGCGGACGATCCACCATCGCGGCTATGGCAGGTTCGTCGTGGGAGACGATCGTGCTGCCGTCGAGGATGCCCTGATCGTCCACCTTGAAGCACAAGCGAAGGATTTGGGGTCAGCGCATCATCCGCGTGCGGGGGATGCTCCCAATGTCGAGAGGGGCTAAATGCTTGCACACAATTAGGGATCCTGACGCATCGCCCATGAGGAATGCCCGCGCAGAGTAGGCGGGTTCAATCTCTTGCATCCACTTTGGTCCACCGTGTTTCACCCGCGGGAGCGTCTCGCGCGCGGCCTATGTTTCCGGATCGGGACAGATCACCGCAGCACCGATCAATCGACCCTCGCGCAGCCGTCGCAATGCCTCGTTCGCGCGCTCCAGTGGAAAAGATTCGGTCACCGTCCTGATCCCCGCCCTTTCCACCATCTCGAAAAAGGAGATGCCATCCTCGCGCGTCAGATTGGCGACGGAGAGGATCGCGCGCTCACCCCACAAATCGGCGTAGGGGAAAGCAGGGATGTCACTCATGTGAATGCCCGCGCAGACAACGCGGCCGCCCTTGCGTACGACCTTTAGCGCGGCCGGAACCAGTGCTCCTACCGGCGCAAAGATCAGTGCGGCGTCGAGCGGAACGGGAGGGGCCGCCTCGGACGATCCGGCCCAGATGCAGCCGAGCGACCGCGCGAACGCCTGTCCGTCCTCGTCGCCGGCCTTGGTGAAGGCATAGACCTCGCGCCCTTGCCATGTCGCGACCTGGGCGAGGATGTGCGCAGCCGCGCCAAAACCGCACAGCCCGATCCTCTGCCCGTCGCCGGCGAGACGCAGCGCGCGCCAGCCGATCAGACCGGCGCACAATAGCGGCGCAGCCTCCACGTCAGTGAAGCGATCCGGCAGCGGGAAGCAATAGCGTGCGTCCGCGACGACATGGCTGGCATAGCCCCCATCGCGGGTACAGCCGGTAAACTCCGGCTGATCGCAGAGATTCTCGTGACCGCTCCTGCAAAAGCTACAGACGCCGCAGGTGTGGCCGAGCCAGGGGACACCGACACGTTGGCCGATCGCGAAACCTGCCGTTCTCGCGCCCATGGCAATCACGCGTCCGACAATTTCGTGGCCCGGGATGATCGGATAATGGGCCGGGATTTCCCCGTCGAGCACATGGAGGTCGGTGCGGCAGACGCCACAGGCCACCACCTTGATCAGGAGCTGCGCCGGACCGGCAACGGGCAGCGGCCGCGTGACCATGCGCAACGGCTTGCCTGGTCCGTCGAGTTGCATGGCATGCATTTGGCCCATGTCACGATCCTATCATTGGCGGTGCGATCAGTTTCGCACGACTCGCCGGACATCGCGCTAGGTAGACTTACGCAATGCGATGAAGGTCTCCTCGCGGCACATGAAGCTGGCTGGGAGACCGGTACGCTGAAGGATATTCTGACGATCATCGAGAGCGGAGATCGGCCCGCTTCGGCTTGGTCGGCGTAACGCAGCGTGGTAAGTGTCACGATCAACTCTCTGGTGGCCATAGGCCATCACGCATCCTCGGTGGTCCTCGGTATTCATACGTAAAGCCTGACCGCCCTCGCTCGGATAGGGAATCGTTCCGGGAGGGCGCTATCATGGCTCCGGGCGATACGGACACGCATCACAAAAACGGACAGACGCCGCGCCGCGCGAATATTGTCCTGGTCGGCTTCCTGCTGGTCGCGGGCTTCTATCTGTTCACTGAGCATCGCGCCCATCTGTTCGGGATTCTTCCGTTCCTGCTCCTGCTGCTTTGCCCGTTGATGCATCTGTTCATGCACGGCAGGCACGGGCATGGCAACGCGAAGGGCCACAGCGACCCGGCGGTCATCGCACCTCCCGCAACCGGCTCGAAGCGGGCCCCGGACGACGGGGGAGTGTCATGACCCACAGCGACATGCCCACCTACGGCCTGTGGGGGCTCGCGGCCATCAACGCCGCGATCTTCATCCTCTTCGCGTTCAGCTTCTTCAAGCCCCAGACGCCACGCGACTGGCGCAGCTTCAGCGCGTTCAGCGCCTTTCTGGTTGCCCTCTTCGCCGAAATGTATGGCTTCCCGCTGACCATCTATGTCCTGTCAGGCTGGCTCCAGTCGCGCTTTCCCGGTGTCGACTGGTTCTCGCATGACGCCGGGCACCTGCTCGAGATGACGTTCGGCTGGAAGGTCAATCCGCACTTCGGGCCGTTCCATCTGGCGAGCTTCGTGCTGATCGGCGGCGGATTCATGCTGATATCGGTGGCGTGGAAGGCGCTGCACACGGCCCAGCGGGAGCACAAGCTGGCGACTACGGGCATCTATGCCCGCATGCGGCACCCGCAATATGTCGGCTTTATCCTGGTGATGTTCGGCTTCCTGCTCCAGTGGCCAACCCTGCTTACGCTCGCCATGTTCCCCGTGCTGGTCGTGATGTATGTTCGCCTTGCCCGACACGAGGAGCGGGATGCGCTTCGCGAATTCGGTGACGACTATCGCCGTTACATGGCGCGTGTCCCTAGGTTCCTTCCCCGCTTCGGTCGTTCGCCCGGCCACGCCAAGTAGCGGGGAAATGTCGAGTATCCGCACCGTGCGTGGAGAGATCAGCCATGGCCGATGAAGATCCGAAACGAAAGCGACTGGGACGGCTTGACGTCACCTATTTCATCGCCATGGCCTTCGCGGTCCTAATCATCCGCGATCTCTGGGTTGCCCAGAGCCATATGAAGACGATTCCGTACAGCGAATTTCGAGGGCTCGTCGAGCAGAATACGGTGACCGATCTCGTGATCGGCCCGACCATCATCACCGGAACCTACAAGGCGGCGGGCGCGAAAGGGCAGGAACAGCATTTCTCCACGGTCCGCGTCGACGCCGACCTCGCGAGCGAGCTGCAGCGCCGCGGGATCAAATATGGTGGCGAGCCGCCTCCTGGCCTCCTGCAGGGCATCCTCTCCTGGATATTGCCGACCGCGTTGTTCGTGCTGGCGTGGATGTTCGTGCTGCGGCCGATGGCGTCGGGCGCCCAGGGCGGGCTCATGGGTATCGGGCGCAGCAAGGCGAAAATCTACTCCGAACCGAGCGTGAAGGTCACCTTCGCAGATGTGGCGGGCGTCGATGAGGCCAAGGCCGAGCTTTCGGAGATCATCGGTTTTCTTCGCGATCCCATCGCCTATGGCCGCCTCGGCGCGCGCATTCCAAAGGGCGTGTTGCTGGTAGGCCCTCCTGGCACCGGCAAGACGCTGCTGGCGCGCGCGGTCGCGGGCGAGGCGGGAGTCCCGTTCTTCTCGATCACCGGTTCCGAATTCGTCGAGATGTTCGTCGGCGTCGGCGCCGCGCGGGTCCGCGACCTGTTCGCCGAGGCGCGCAAGCAGGCGCCGGCGATCCTGTTCATCGACGAGCTCGACGCGCTCGGCCGCGCGCGCGGCATCGACATGGCCGGCGGCGGCCATGATGAGAAAGAGCAGACGCTCAACCAGCTCCTCGCCGAAATGGACGGCTTCGATCCCGGCGCCGGGATCATCGTGCTTGCCGCTACCAATCGCCCGGAAATTCTCGATCCCGCTTTGCTCCGCGCGGGCCGCTTCGACCGGCAGGTGCTGGTCGATCGCCCCGATCGCAAGGGACGCGCCGACATCCTGCGGGTGCATATGGCCAAAGTCCAGGTCGCGCCCGAGCTCGACGTGGCGGCCATTGCCGGGCTCACGCCCGGCTTTACCGGTGCCGATCTTGCCAATCTCGTCAATGAAGCGGCCCTCGTGGCCACTCGTCGCGGCGGCGAGGCGACCACGCTCGACGACTTCACCCAGGCCTTCGAGCGGATCGTAGCGGGGCTAGAGAAGAAGAGCCGGGTGCTGAGCCCGCATGAACGCGAGATCGTCGCCTATCACGAAATGGGCCATGCGCTTGTCGCGATGCATTTGCCGGGCACCGATCCGGTCCGGAAAGTCTCGATCATCCCGCGCGGGATCGCCGGTCTGGGCTATACCCTTCAAAGCCCGACCGAGGACCGCTTCCTGATCAGCCAGAGCGAGCTGATGAGCCGGATGGCGGCCCTGCTCGGGGGCCGGGCGGCCGAAGACCTGATTTTCGCCGATGTCTCCACCGGCGCCAGCGACGATCTGCAGCGCGCGACCGATATCGCCCGCAACATGGTCGTCCGCTACGGCATGACGACCGAGCTCGGTCAGGTCGTCTACGAGCCCGAGACTGGGAGCTTCCTGGTCGGGCAGATGCCCGTCTGGCGGCCCAAAAACTATGGCGACGGCACGGCGGAAGCGATCGACGGTGCGGTGAAGGCGCTGGTCGACCAGGCTTTCAGGACGGCGCGCGACACGCTGGAGCAGCATCGCACGCTGCTCGAGACCTCCGCCAAGGAACTGCTGGCCAGGGAAACGCTCGGACCCGACGAGTTGCGGCCGATTGCGCAGAGGCTGAAGCGCGGCCCAACCCATCCCCAGCTTATCGTGGACGGCACGGCCTTGGAGGACGCGGCTTTAGCTGCCCGACTGGGGGAATGACCGTCGCCGCTTCCGTCCCCCTCAATCAGGAATGCGTCTGCATCACGCTCGATCGCGGCGCTTTGAGCGATGCGCTGACGCGGGAAACCGGCGATCCGGCCTTCTCCGCGTCGCTTGTCGAGACGCGACCACATCTGTTTTCCGACGTTGCGGTCTTCATCAGCGCGGCGCAGCTCGAGGCTATGCAGTGCATCGTCGCGGCGATCGAAACGGTCGTGCGCCATCCCGCCTATCGCGCCGCCGTGCTCGACTGGGCGCCGGCGAGCGCGCAGCGCGACTTCGGACCGCGCGGGATGTTCATGGGTTATGATTTTCACATGGGATCCGATGGACCTGCCTTGATCGAGATCAACACCAATGCCGGCGGCGCCATGCTCAACGCCGTGCTGGCGCGCGCGCAGCAGTCCTGCTGTGTCCCGGCGACCTCCGATCACCACGTCGGTAATTTCGATGGTGCCGTCGCCCATATGGTAAGGGCGGAATGGGTCAATCAGCGTGGTAGCGGTTGTCCCGCTGCCGTCGCGATCGTCGACGACGATCCCGCGGGCCAGTTTCTCTACCCGGAATTCCTGCTCGCACAGCGCCTGCTGGAACGGCACGGATATCACGTGGTCATCGCCGACCCCTCGGAACTCGAATATCGTTCTGGAAACTTGCGCCATGACGGCGGCCAGATCGATCTCGTCTACAACCGGCTTGTCGATTTCTCCCTCGACGCCGCCGGGCATTCGGCTTTGCGCCAAGCCTATCTGGATGGGGCGGTGGTCGTGACCCCCAATCCGCACATCCACGCCATGTTCGCCGACAAGCGCAACCTGACATTGCTCTCCGATCCAGCCCTGCTGCGTCGCTGGGGAATCGAGCAGGATCTCATTGACATGCTCGCCCAGGGGGTGCCGGCCACCGAGCGCGTCACGCCGGCCGTCGCCGAGCGGCTATGGACAGATCGGAAGCGCCAATTCTTCAAGCCCGCAAGCGGTTATGGCAGCAAGGCGACTTACCGGGGCGACAAGCTGACGAAATCGGTATGGGCCGAAATACTGCGCGGCGACTATGTGGCGCAGGACTTTGTGCGGCCGAGCGAGCGGCTTGTTCGGCTCGATGGCGAGTTGCGGAACCGCAAGATCGATATCCGACTCTACACATATGACGGCGAAGTGTTGTTGGCGGCAGCACGACTCTACCAAGGGCAGACCACCAATATGCATACGGCGGGAGGCGGGTTCGCGCCGGTTTTGTCGATACCCGGGAACAACTTTCGGGGGCGTGCGCAATGTGCACCACCGGAAAGGATTGAGGCACAACCCGTCTTTTGTTCCGGCTGACACGCAATGGTGGCCTGTGCAGTTACGTAACCGCGCGTACTGTCCGGCCTGGGTTACGTCGCTAATGGTTGACCTCGCACTGACCTCGAGGCGGCGTTGCATGCACCACGTCGATTTGTCTCCCCCACCTACTGGACGCTCTTGCAGGGATGAGGGGGCGTTCAAGCATCGCGCGGAGAATGTTCTGTGGACCAGTTGACTTCCGACATGTCCTTGATGCCTGTCGCAGCATTCCCACCCGCGGCAGCGCCAGGGCCAACGAGTGAAGCGGATTCCCCCTCGGTAAGCGTCCTTGGTCAGATCCTTGCCTATCAGCGCGACGCCTGGGAGCGCTCGATCCTCTTCTGCGATGTGCTGCGTCAGCGCGCAAACAATATGCTCGAGCATGAGCGGCTCGGTCTGCCGCCGCTCCTGAAGTTCACGTTCGAGACGATGCTCGATGCCCGCAGGTTCGATCAACCCGCGAACTACGCGTTGCTGCGCATCACCGAGATCGACGACGCGTGCGCCGATGACTGCATCGATCGGGACAAGCCGCCGGTCGTCATTCTCGATCCCCGTGCCGGGCACGGGCCCGGCATCGGCGGGTTCAAGCGCGAGTCCGAAATCGGCATGGCCCTGAAAGAGGGCCATCCGGTCTATTTCGTGACCTTCTTTCCCGAACCCTGCGAGGGGCAGACCTTGGCGGACGTGCTGCACGCGCTCCGGCGGTTCGTCGAGGCGGTCAGCG
Organism: Sphingobium sp. MK2; assembly: GCF_040170545.1. Taxonomy (NCBI): domain Bacteria; kingdom Pseudomonadati; phylum Pseudomonadota; class Alphaproteobacteria; order Sphingomonadales; family Sphingobiaceae; genus Sphingobium; species Sphingobium sp. MK2. The sequence goes on along the minus strand of NZ_JAZDXA010000006.1, from coordinate 114,289 downwards.
GCCGTCATCCGGGCAAGCCGCCGGTACTCTACGGCAATTGCCAGGCCGGCTGGGCCGTGACACTGCTCTCGGCCGACTGCGAGGGGACCGTCGGCCCGGCCGTCCTCAACGGTTCGCCGCTTTCCTATTGGTCGGGCGAGTCCGGCATCAATCCGATGCGCCTGATGGGGGGCCTGCTAGGCGGCGCGTGGCTCGCCGAATTCACCGCAGACATCGGTGATCGCCGCTTCGATGGCGCGTGGCTCGCCATGAACTTCGAAAATCTCAATCCGGGCAATGCGCTCTGGGACAAGTACACCGCGCTCTATGCCGACGTCGACACCGAGGCGGCGCGCTTCCTCGATTTCGAGCGCTGGTGGAATGGCTTCTATAGCCTGAGCCATGACGAGATCGCCGCCATCGTCGAGAATCTCTTCATTGGCAACCAGATCGAAAGAGGCGTGTTCCAGATCTGTGGCGGCTGCACCGCCGATCTCCGGCGTATCCGCAATCCGCTGGTCATTTTCGCGTCCTATGGCGACAACATCACGCCGCCCCACCAGGCGCTGGGCTGGATTCCGGCGGTCTATGCCAGCACCGCCGAACTCAAGGCGGCCGGCCAGCGCATCGTCTATCTCACTAACCCGCATGTCGGTCATCTGGGCATATTCGTTTCAGCCGGGGTCGCGAAGCTCGAACATCGCGCCATCCTTGAAAGCCTCGATGAGATCACCGCGCTCGAACCCGGCCTCTACGAGATGAAGATCGACAATCCGGCCGGCGAGGCCGATTGCCACAGGCCGCAGTTCGGCGTGCGGTTCGAGCCCCGGCTGGTGGAGGAACTGCACTTCCCGAAGTCCGCGAACGCATTCGAGAAGGTTCGCGAGATTTCCGAAATCAATCTCGGCCTCTATCGCACCGTGCTGGCGCCATGGATCCAGGCATCCGCCAACCCCTGGTCAGCCACGATGCTCAAATGGCTGCATCCTATGCGGACCAGCCGCTATCTGCTCTCGGAGGAGTTCGCCCCCTGGATGCGGTTCTTCGCCACATTGGCGCCGGAGATCAGTGCGAACCGACACCCTGCGCCCGCCGACAATCCTTTTCTGAAACGGGAACAGCGCTTGATCGGCGATGTGTCCGACGCCTTCAAGATCTATCGCAGCCGGCGTGATCTCGCGGCCGAGGATATGTTCGCGGGGATATATGGTCCAGCATAGGCTTGGAGAGGCGTGCGCTACCGATGGCGCTGGCTACAGACCGGGCGGCAGCAGGCCGATCGGTACATCGGATGTGTCGTAGCCTGCGACCACTGTAGCGGCCTGTCCGGTTGAAAGCTAGGGAAGGAAGAAGATGATGAAACCATATCCCATGATCGTCGATCATTCATTGATGCCGGCGTTGCGCTTGCCGCTGCCGAGACGCCCGTTCGTGCTGCCGAGATCGGACAGAGCAGATCTATGGACGGTGACCGGGATGTCCATCTGACCCTCAATCGCGGCGCTCATCAGTTCTGAGTGCGCGCGTCAAACTAGCTGAGCGGATCCCCCCGTGCGGGCTCCTGCCAGAAGCCCGCACGATGTGCACAACCGCCAAAACGATGAACGGCGCCTCAGAACCAGAAGCGAATGCCGGCGACGAAACTGGTCGACGATGGATCCTCGCCATCAAGTCTGGCAAAGCGGGCGGTATCGCCCACCCTTCGCTCATATGAAACGCCGACATAGGGTGCGAACTCCCGCGCTATCTCATAGCGCAAGCGCAACCCGAGCTCGACATTCGAGACCCCCGAACCGATCCGGTGATGCGGGACATCCTGTGCGGAGACGTTCACCTCCACGCGAGGCTGCAGCACCATTTTCTGGGTTATACGCTGGTCGTAATAGGCATCCAGCCGACCGTGCAGGTCACCCTCGTTCGACAGGAACAAGGCAGTTTCCACCTCGAACCAGCCAGGAGCAAGGCCTTCCAGGCCAATCGTCGCATAGGGGTGGGAAGGCCGGGGTTGGATATCGTAACGGACACCTGTTTGGAGGTTCCAGTAGGGATCGATCGCGCGACTATAGAGAGCCTGAACTTCGGCGGTATCGACACCTCCCTTGAAGCTGCCTTCGCCCTCGGTCTTGATCGTCAAGCGGTGGATATCGCCCCCATACCAGGCCTCGCCATCCCACCGATAGCCATTCTGTCCTTTGCGCGCCTGATATTCGAAGACGTTCATGATGACCTGCGAGAAGCGCCCGCCACCATGCTCTCCGAATTCCCTCGCGCGCGCCTCAGCCATCTCGCGCGGGTCATGGACCGAATCCGCGGCCCAATCCTGCGCAGGGGCAGGAGCAGGCGCGATACCCGCAGGAAGCGAGGTGCCGCCGGTGCCGTGGGAGTCCATCGACGACATGTCGTGATCTCCGGGCATGGCTTCTCCAACCGGCCTTCCCGACATGTCATGTCCCATAGCGTGATGGTCCATCAGCGGCTCGGGCACCTCTTCGGCCCTGGGCAATGCATCTGCCCGAGGGCTTGCGACGGGCATGCCATGGCCCTCATGGGTCGCCGGTTGACGGGCGGTCGCGGGAGCAGGCTTCTTTTTCGCAGGAGCGGGTTTGGGAACAGCCTTTGGCTTGGGCTTGAGCTCTGCCGGCATCGCCATGCCGGGCATGCTGTGCTGCGAATGGTCCATGGTCTGGGCCCCGGCAGCGGAGCACAGCGCAAGGCTCGATGATGCCATGAAGGCGAACATCAGCTTCATGCACCGTCTCCCGAACGCGGACGTACCGAGACGAGCTGCATCATGCCAGCGTGCATGTGATACAAAAGATGGCAGTGGAACGCCCAGTCTCCCAAAGCGTCAGTGGTGACATCGAAGGTTACCTTGCTTCCCGGAAGGACATTCACGGTATGCTTTCGGGGCGCGAATTCACCATGTCCCGTAACGAGTTCGAAGAAGTGCCCGTGCAGGTGAATGGGGTGCGCCATCATGGTGTCGTTCACGAGCGTGACACGCACGCGCTCATCCTTCAGAAACGGGATGGGCCTCTCGATTTCGTTGAACTTCACGCCATCGAACGCCCACATATAGCGTTCCATATTGCCGGTAAGATGCAGTTCCAGAGATCTGTCCGGCGCGCGGACATCGGGATTGCGTTTGACCGCCATGAGATCGCGATAGGTGAGGACTTTCCCGTCCACCCCCTCCAGTCCCTGGCCTGGCTCACCTGTCCGATCCGTCGGCATCGGCGAAATCGTCTGCACCGTAGGGGTCTTTTTCACGCCCTGCGCATTGCTGAAGTCACGCATCGAATGGCTCATGGCGGCGCTACTCGCGCCTTGATCCGTCGCCCCCTGGCCGGCCGAACCGGACATATCCATGCCGGGCATCGGCGGGGAATCTGCCGCTGAGGATGCCGCATGCGCTGCGTGTTCCACGCCATCGGTGGGAGGCGTCTGGTTCATGGAAGACATGTCATGACCCATGGCTCCATGGTCCATGCCCTGCATGTCGCCCATGCCCATGTCCTTCATGGTCGCCAGCGGCCGCTTTCTGAGCGGCGGCACTTGCGCGGCCATGCCTTCGCGCGGCGCCAGCGTCGCGCGCGCCATCCCCGACCGATCGACCGACTCCGCCACAAGCGTATAGGCGCGATCGTCTGTCGGTGAGACGATGACATCGTAGGTCTCGGCGACGGTGATCTGGAACTCGTCCACCGTGACGGGGCGGACGGGCAGGCCATCGGCTTGGACGACCGTCATCTTGAGGCCGGGAATGCGGACATTGAAGATCGTCATGGCAGACGCGTTGACGAAGCGCAGCCGGACGCGCTCGCCGGGCCTGAAAAGTGCGGTCCAGTTGTCGGCCGGGCCATGACCGTTGACCAGATAGCTGTATGCGGATCCGGTGACGTCTGAGATGTCGGTCGGGTCCATTCGCATGCCGCCCCAGTCCAGTCGTTCTTTGAGCGGCTGATCCTCGCCGGCCAGCAGACTGGCAAGTGTTTGCTTCTGATAGTTGAAGTATCCACCTTGCTGCTTGAGCTTGCGGAAAAGGATATGCGGATGAAGCTCGCTATGATCGGAAAGGACGATCACATGCTCCCGGTCCGATTGGATCGGATCCTGGCCGGCCGGATCGATGACGATCGGCCCATAATGGCCGAGCTGCTCCTGGAGGCCGGAATGGCTGTGATACCAGTAGGTTCCCGACTGAACGACGGGAAATTCATAGGTGAATGTCGACTTGGCCTTGATGCCCGGGAAGCTCACGCCGGGGACGCCGTCCATCTGAAAGGGCACGAGCAGGCCATGCCAATGGATCGAACTGGCTTCCTCCAGGTCGTTGGAGACCGATAACCGGACATTCTGGCCCTCGCGCAGGCGTATCAGCGGAGCTGGAACGGTGCCGTTGATGCCGATCGCATGGCTTTCCCGCCCGTCGATCGTCATCATCTGATGTGCGATTCTGAGCGAAATATCGCTTCCCGTTACGGTTGGAAGCGGGCGCGCCAGACCACCGGTACCCGATTGCGCCCAGGCGGGCAGCCATGGCGCGAGGGCGGCGGCACCGCCGGTCCATGCCGCGCCCTTGAGCAGCGATCGGCGATCTACGGAAAACATTCTTGTCAGGCCCTCTTAAATCGATTTGCACGCTATCCCATTACGCATCGCGAACGCCTGTCCCTCAAAGTCGCGACAATTTTTGTCGCGCCCCGGCTTCATCTGTTCGCCCTGTCTGGATTCCGTCCCAATCATCCGTGCGTTGTTCAGGACATGTGAAGGCGGCCGTGTCGGCGGTCCGGGCCGGCACGATGGCGATATGATCCCTTCCCGACGGTCTCGGCATACGTAACCGCCCGTATTTCTACCTTTGACCCTGCTCCATAGTCTTGGTTCCGAAGAAGCGATTTCTTCGCCGCCGGATGTTCCCGCGGCTGGTCCTGGCTACTGAAGGAACTCAAAATGTTGAAAAAAAAGATCACTCTCGCTCTGGCAGGCATCGCCCTGCTCGCCGCAACGCCGAGCCTTGCCCAGGGTATCGGCCACAGCTTCTTCATGCGCGGCTCGATCGTCGACACCGATGCCACCGGCACTGTCGTGTGCGTCGGCAAGGCCGATGGCGCCACGGTCGGCCAGGTGCTCGATGTCTATCGTGTCACGACGCTCCCGGGTCCGTCGTCCAGCAAGGGCACCGGCCCGATCTACCGCCGCGAGTTGGTCGGGAAGGTGACGATCGACCATATCTTCGATGACCATTTCGCGCATGTCAGCGTCACCGACGGCACGCCCGCCAAGCATGACATCGTCGAGCTGAAGAACTGACGAGCCGTGGGGACGCAAGTCGTCCCCACCACTTCCCGCCTTACGGCACGGACAGCGCTCGAAAGGCGATTCTCGGGGCAAGGCCAGAACAATGCGGACACAGCGCAACAAACTCCTTGACCCTGGACCATGGTCCAACCCGCATGAGGCAGGGCGACAATGATACAGAATTTTAGAATCGGCGAGTTGGCAGGTGCTGCTGGCGTGCGGAGGGACACCATCAGATATTATGAACGAACCGGTCTGCTCCCGTCCCCGCAACGCACTGCTGCAGGCTATCGTCTCTACGACGGCTCCGACCTTCGGCGGATCAAGTTCATCCGTTCGGCCCAAAAGCTCGGCTTCACGCTCTCGGAAACACAGACTCTGCTCGAACTCCAGAATTCCGATACGGCGCGCGCATCCGATATTCTCGCCGTTACGCTGGTCAAGTTGCGGCAAGCCGAAGCCAAGGTCTCGGACCTCAATACGATGCGCGAGATCCTCGAGCGTCTGGCTGCAGCGTGTCCTGGAGACGCCGACAAAAGCGAATGCCCGATTTTGGCGTTCCTGTCCTCGGACAATCCGTTCGAGTCGACGGAGTTAGACAACAACAGGTCTGCATCAGGAGTGGACACTACCTACTAACAGGGAGAACTGGCATGAAACCTTATATTGTTCTTGGACTTGTTCCGCTCGCGCTGCTCGGCGCCTGTGCGACAGTGCCTCCGACACCTTCCCAGGTTGCCGCCTGCGAGGAAATGGAACGCGACATGGGCCTCTCCACGCCGCATGACCATGGCGAAATGAAGCAGCAAGGGCGCAACCCCATGAACCTGTCGCATGATCGCTGCCAGCAGATCCTGAAGCAGCGCTGATCAGTGCAATCCGCCGGACCGAAGTGCGGGCGTTAAAAGCCAGGCAACAAGGTTCGGCGGACCTTCGAGACCTAAACCAACGCAATTGGGAAGATTCCATGGCCATGCTTTCGGAAAACAAGAGGCGTGCCACCGATGCCGACCGCCGGCCAGAACCCGCGATCCAGCAGCTGGCCACGGCGTGCGCCACAATCCGCGCGCGCGGGACGGACACGCCCATCTCATGCAATCAGCGAGGCTACCGGAATGAGCGTGTCGCTGAACTCCTTCTGGTTACCCGCACACCGGACGGATTAATGCATCCTTCTTACCGGCCCATCAACCCATCGGGACAGGTCCCATGGTAAATCGGATTTGGGTCGCAGCCCCCCTCACTTTCTGGTTGCTCCTGCCTCAGGCTGCTCCGGCGCAAAGTCCCACCGAAGCTGTCGTTACGCGCGAGCAGACTGCGAGCCTTCCCTCCCCACTGCGGATATCCGACGTCACGACCATTGCTCTGCAAAACCGGGCAGAAGTAACCGCTGCAAAAGCCCGTGCCGATGCTCTTGCTCAGCGCCCCGCCATTGTGTCTTCCCTCGAGGATCCAATGGTGTCGGTGTCGGTCGACCATTACCCGTTCAGCGCGATGATGGATGGTGGACGGCGCTACGATCGAAGCATCAGTGTCGAACAAAAATTCCCATTGTCGGGGATTCTTTCCCATCGACGCTCCGCCGCGCTTGCGGAGGCCGAGCGTGCAAGGGCGCTTGCGGGCGTGACTGAGCTGGATGTTGTGCTCAATGCTCACCGCGGATTCTTCATGCTGCTAGAACGCCGACGGATGCAGCCTGTCGTCGATGAACAAATCACTCTGGCGAGCTTGCTGGTGGATGTGGCAGCGAGCCGCTATGCAAGCGGCGCTGGAGCACAAGCAGATATCTTGAGGGCCGAAGCGGAAGTCGCCCGTCTCAAGGCAAGACGGCAGTCGCTGGACGCCCAGATTCGTAGCGCAGAGGCGATGCTCAACGCGGGACTCGGCCGCCTTGTGGATGCTCCGGTTCCGGAACTACACTATCAGCCGAGCCTGGCCGAACCGGCGTCAATTGCTGAAGTACTCGAACGGGCCACAGAAAGCCGGCCAGAACTCGCCGCTGGAGCCGCGGAAGTACAGCGCGCAAGGGCTGAGACCCGGGCAATGCGTTCGATGTACAAACCGATGGCGACGGTACGAGCGGGATACGCGGAGACCATGGCCGAGGGGCCTGGGGCAATGCTGATGGTCGGCATAAGCGTGCCAATCTGGCGGAAACGCCTCAGCAGCGGCGTCGCAGAGGCACAAGCCATGGAGCGCATGGCAGACGCCGATCTGGAGGCAATGCGCCGTATGAATTCAGGTGAAGCGCTCGCTGCGCGGGAAGATGTTGTAGCTGCTCGGATACAGGTCAATCTGCTTCGCCAGGACGTCCTTCCCCGCTCCAAAGTGGCGGTGGATGCCGCGCTCGGCGGCTATTCATCGGGCCAAGGCTCGCTCATCGCGGTCATCGAGGCAGCGCGGGGGCTTTGGCAAGCGCAGGGGGAAGAGGTCATGGCCGAATCGGCATTGGGCGAGGCTTGGTCGAGGCTAGATCGAGCGACTGGTACCAGCGCGCGAGTGCGCCCGTGAAGACCTATTCAGGCCGCGCCCTCATCACCAGTGCCCTCATCCCGGTGGGGGTACTTGTCACACTTCTCCTTGTTCAGGCCCAGCGCGAGAAATGGCCGTTCTCGCCGGAACACCAGACGAACGACGTTGGTCATAGCAGACCCGCAGCGGGGAAAACCGAAGGATCCCGCGCCGCAGCAGCGCGCGTATCAGTAGAATTGACAGCAAAGCAGCTTGAGATGCTCGGCGTCCAATTCGAGACTGCTGAGGTCCGGAAACTCGACGAAACCGTTCCTGCTGTCGCTTCTGCCGTGATCGATGAATCCCGCATCGTCGAGGTCCACCCACGTGTATCAGGCTGGCTTGAGCAACTCTATGTGCGGACTACCGGCCAGAACGTGGGGGCAGGACAGGCGCTTGGTGCGGTATTCTCTCAAGAATTGTACGCCTCCCAACTCGAATATCTGGCCGCCTTGCGGCGCGCCGGCACCGCGCCTGCCAGCGTCGTGTTGGCGGCAGGTCGGACCCGCCTCAAGGTGCTCGGAATGAGCGAGGCAGAAATCAGGCGGATCGAAAGAACCCGCCAGGCCGACCGGCTTGTGACGATCGCGGCGCCCCGGAGCGGTTTTGTACTGGACCGCGGGGCCACCCAGGGCATTACCGTCGATCCTTCAACCAACATTCTATCGATCGCGGACGTGACGCGGCTTTGGATCATCGCCGAAGTCGCGGAAAGCGATGCGGCGAGGATTCACGTAGGTTCGAGCGCTTCGTTGACATTCCCCCTGTCGGGCCGACCACCATTTATCGCCCGCGTGGAATTCATTTATCCGACACTTACCGAACGCACCCGATCCGTCCGGGTCCGCATGGCCGTGCCCAATATCGGTGGAGCCTTGCGCCCGGGCATGTACGGGAGCGCGCAAATCTCGGCCGCCCCTCGATACGTACTCACCATCGGCCGCGATACGGTGGTCGATACCGGAATATCACAGCATGTGTTCGTGCGTGGCGCTAAGAACCAGTTTGAACCCCATCCGGTCAAGCTCGGCACTCGTGTAGGAGATCGTGTGGAAGTACTGGAAGGGCTTGTTGTTGGCGAACAGGTCGTTTCCGCAGGCGTGTTCCTCCTCGATTCCGAAAGCCGATTACGTGCATCGGGTGCAACCGGGCATGGGGGCCACGGTGGCGGTTCCCAACCCGCGCCAAAGAGGGAAGGAAACGCCCCGCCAACAAAAGCGCCTGCACAACATGAGCATCAACCATGATCGAGCGTATCATCGAATGGTGCGCGCAGCGGCGTTGGATTGTGTTGGCAATCACGCTCGTCCTGGCAGCCTGGGCCGTCGACTCCGTGCGCAAGACACCGCTCGATGCGCTGCCGGACCTTTCCGATCCGCAAGTGATTGTCTTTACCGACTGGATGGGCCGCAGCCCCAATCTCGTCGAAGACCAGATCACCTATCCGCTGGTGCGAACCCTGCAGAGCACGCCAGGAGTTCGCACCGTTCGCGGATATTCGATGTTCGGAATGAGCTTCGTCTATGCGATTTTTGGGGATGACACGGATATCTACTGGGCTCGCACCCGGGTCTTCGAACAGATTGGCCGTGTGCAGCAACAATTGCCTGCTGGCGTAGTACCTACGCTCGGTCCCGATGCGAGTGGGGTGGGCTGGATTTATCAATATGTGCTCGAGGACACCTCAGGGCGCATGAACTCCGCCGACTTGCGGGCCCTGCAGGACTTTACCGTGCGCCCGGCACTCCAAGGAGTGAAAGGGGTCGCGGAAGTTGCCTCGATGGGCGGCTTCGAGCGCCAATACCAGATCTTGTTGGATCCAAACAAGCTCGCGTCCTTCGGGGTCACCCCGGTCGACGTTTCGCGCGCAGTACGCGATGCGAATTCGGAAGTCGGTGCCCGCGTCCTTGAAATGAGCGGGCGTGAATACGTCCTGCGCGGACGCGGCTATGCCAAGACCCTGCAGGACCTCGAACAAAGCGTCATTACCGTCGCCGATGGTGGAACGCCGATCCGCGTGCGTGACGTCGCAAGTGTACAATTTGGTCCGGAGATTCGACGCGGCACCGCGGACCTTGATGGTAAGGGCGAAGCGGTCGGCGGCATTGTGGTCATGCGACTGGGCTCAAATGCGCAGGATGTCATTGAAGCGCTTAAAACGCAGATTGGGCAGTTGGCGATGCCTCCTGGCGTGCGCCTCAAGACGACGCATGACCGATCGGAATTGATTACTGGGTCCATCAAGACGTTGACGGATACTCTGATGATCGAAGGTGCGATCATCGCGATCATTTGCCTCATATTCCTAATGCACGGCGGATCAGCCCTGATCGCGCTCATTATCCTTCCGATGTCGGTGCTGCTGTCATTCATCGGAATGCGCTATCTTGGCATCTCCGCCAATATCATGTCGCTGGGCGGCATCGCGATCGCGGTTGGCGAATTGAGTGACGCTGCGATCGTGATGATCGAAAATGCACACAAGAGACTTGCGGAGAATGGAAGACCGGAAGACCGAGTCCGTGTGATCGTGGATTCTGCAAAGGAGGTTGGCAAACCAATCTTCTATTCCCTTCTGCTGATCACCGTCAGTTTTCTGCCTATTTTCACGCTGAGCGGGCAGGCCGGAAAGCTCTTCATGCCGCTGGCCTATACCAAGACGCTGGCCATGTTCTTTGCTGCAATTCTTTCAATCACGCTCGCACCGCCACTGATGATCTGGCTATTGCGTGGGCGTTTCCGCACAGAGGCAGAAAACCCGCTCAACCGCGTCCTTGCGAATGTCTATCAACCGATCGCGCGCTTCATCATCCGCTGGCGCCTCGGCGTGGTCGTCGTTGCGGCTCTGGTGATGGTCGCGACCGTTCCTGTCTTCATGCGCCTGGGCTCCGAATTCATGCCGCCGCTCGACGAGGGATCGTTGCTGGTGATGCCCACGACATTCCCCGGCATCTCGATAGAGGAAGCCCGGCGAGCACTGAACACCCAGCATCGGACCATCATGGGCTTCGGCGAAGTGGCCATGGTCCATGGCAAGGCGGGACGCGCCGAAACCGCGACTGACCCGGCGCAGCTCGACATGAGCGAGTCGGTGATCACCCTCAAGCCTCACAATGAATGGCCCACGATCCCTACGAAACGCTGGTATAGTGATTGGGCGCCATCGTGGCTCCAGGAAGGTCTGAGAACAATCTGGCCGGACCGCAAGCAGCGTACCGTTTCGGAACTCTCGCGTGATCTCGACGCAGCCTTGCGGATGCCCGGCTATCAAATGGCGATCGCCCCACCGATCCGGACCCGGATCGATATGCTCACAACCGGAGTGCGAACGCCTGTCGGCATCAAGGTGTTTGGCCCGGATCTCCAGGGCATCGAGCGTTTGAGCGTCGCCCTTGAAGGTGTTCTGAGGACGGTCCTGGGTACGCGCAGCACCTTTGCCGAACGCCAGAGCGGCCGGGAGTATATCGACATCGAACCAAGGCGCGATGCAATTGCGCGTTACGGCCTGACGGTGCGAGACGTTCAGGATCTGATAGAGGCGGCGATCGGGGGAATGCCGGTGTCCACCGTCATTGACGGTCGAGCCCGCTACTCCGTCAACGTGCGCTATGCAGCCGACTTCCGAGCCGACCCGCAGGCCCTGAATGCGCTTCTGGTCCCGATCCCCCCAACCCGGACCTTGTCGTTCGCCGCCGCTCGAACGGCCGGCAGCGGTACTTCGCCGGCACCTCGGAGCCAGGTTCAATCCGGCAGCAGCGGGACGGACACCATGGGCAGCATGAGTGGCGGTGGCTCTGGCGGCAGTGGCATGCCCCAAACCAGCGCTCAGATGAGCGGGACGGCGCCCACCGGAGCTGAGTGGGACAACGGACAACAGGCCGGCTCGGTCGTACCTCTGGGGGCACTCGCGAATATCAAGGTCGTCACCGGTCCTCCGATGATCAAGAACGAAAATGGCACGTTGGTAGGTTACGTCTTCGCCGACATCGACTCTTCACAGCGCGATCTCGGCGGATGGGTCAATGACGCCAAAAAAATTGTCTCAGACCAGATCGAAGTCCCACCGGGCTATCGGTTGCAGTGGACCGGGCAGTACGAGTTCATGGCCGAACTGACTTCCCGCCTGCGGACGGTCGTCCCCCTGACGGTCGTCCTGGTCGGTCTGTTGCTGTACCTGTCGATGGGTGGCTGGCAGCAGACCTTGCTCGTCATGCTTAGCCTTCCGTTTGCCGTGGCCGGCAGCATCTGGCTTCTGGCGCTACTCGACTACAATCTTTCGACTGCTGTGTGGGTTGGTCTGATCGCCGTAGGAGGCGTCGCGGCGCAAACCGGCACGGTGGTCGTCGTGTATCTCGACCAGGCATATGCGGAAGCAGTGAAGCAGGATCGGGTGCGTACCGCCGAGGATATAGATGCTGCGGTGCTGGAGGGTACTTCAAGGTGCCTTCGCCCCATGCTGATGACCGTCGCCACAACGGTCTTCGGATTGATGCCGCTCCTTTGGGAATCGGGCGTGGGTGCAGATCTTTCTGCCCGCACTGCTGCTCCGGTAGTCGGCGGCCTCTGGTTCTGCATGTTCCTGACTTTGCTCGTCATACCCGCCGCATATGCCATATGGCGGCACTCGCAGATTAAGGCGCCAGGCACGGTCCGGAGCGACGCGTGATGTCGTCAGAACCCGATGGAGTAAAGCCGTCCGTCAATGGACTAACGAGTGCTGCGGCGGCACGCCTTCTGGATGAAATTGGTCCAAATGAATTGAGGGTGAAGTCGGAAAAGCCAGCTTGGCGCCTTCTCGTCGCCCAGTTCAACAGTCCCGTCATCTGGATGCTGTTCGCCGCTTGTGTCGTGTCCACCCTGGTCGGCGAAGTCCTTGATGCCGCAGCGATCGGCACGATCGTCGTTATCAACGGACTGGTAGGCTTCTTTCAGGAGTATCGAGCGGAGAAGGCAGTCATCGCCTTGAGAGCGATGACTGCCCCTCGCGCCCGTGTCATTCGCGACGGCCGGACACAGGCGATTGCCGCTGCCGCCGTAGTACCCGGCGACTTGTTGTCACTCGAGGCAGGCGATGTGGTCGCCGCTGATGCGCGGCTGCTGGAGGCAAATGTCCTGAGTGCGATGGAAGCCGCGCTCACGGGAGAGAGTACGCCCGTCACCAAGACTGCGCAGCCAGGCGTTCCCAATGCGCCGTTGGCCCAGCGCAGTGACCATGTCTTTGCCGGGACAGTTATCGCGACGGGTACCGGGTTCGCACAGATCATCGCGACGGGGATGCATACCGAACTCGGACGAATTGCCGGTATGCTTGCTGCCGCAACAGACGAGTCCACTCCGCTCCAAACACGCCTTGGGGTACTTAGTCGCCGGCTGATGATCATTTGCCTGGGGATCGTCATTGCCGTTGCCGCCCTGGGCTGGCGCCAAGGCTTGACAGGCATGGATCTGCTCTTGCCTGCCATCTCCCTTGCCGTCGCTGCAGTACCTGAAGGATTGCCCGCCATCGTGACGATTGCACTGGCGGTCGGCATGCAACGGATGGCCGCTCGCCATGCGCTCGTGCGGCGCCTGACCGCTGTCGAAACTCTTGGCTGCGCGACGGTCATATGCACGGACAAGACCGGAACATTGACGACAGGAATCATGGCAGTTCGGGAGGTCTGGGGCCAGGACCACCTGCGCGTACTCGAAACGGCAGTGGGCTGTTCGGACGCTGAGCTTTCCCTCGACGAACAAGGCGGAATCGGGGACCCGACCGAGGTTGCTATCGTAGTGGCCGCAGCCAAGCGCAGCATACGGCTGATCGAAATCGAAGCCGAACGCCCGCGGGCATCGGTCTACCCCTTCGATGCAGACCGCAAATGCATGTCGATCTACCGCATGGATGGGATTCTCTATGCAAAAGGTGCCGTCGAGGCGATCTCGGAACGCGCCACGGTGATTCCTCCCGGGGCGGGCGAAGCCGCCGCCGATATGGCCGCACGCGGATTGAGGGTTCTGGCGATTGCGATCGGTCGGGTCGACCGTGAAACAGACCTGGAGTTGATCGGTCTGCTTGGCATAGCGGATCCACCCCGAACCGAAGCGATCGACGCAATCGCCCGAGCCAAGGCGGCCGGAATCCGGACAGTCATGATCACCGGCGATCACGAGTTGACAGCCCATGCGATTGCGCAGGAAATGGGCATCCTGCAGCCGGGACAAGCTGCGGAAGACGTGGTGCACGCTCGCGCGACGCCGGAAGACAAGCTGCGCATAGTCCAGGAGTGGAAGTCACGCGGTGAGGTCGTCGCCATGACCGGCGACGGCGTAAATGACGCACCGGCATTGCGCGAAGCGCATATCGGCATCGCAATGGGCCGAACCGGAACGGAGGTCACGCGCGAAGCGGCCGACATCGTTTTGGCGGACGACAACTTCGCAACGATTGTAGCCGCAATCGAAGAGGGTCGGAGCATCTTTGAGAATATACGCAAGTCCACTGCCTATCTCGTTGCCGGCAATATGGCGGAACTCGCTGTCGTATTTGTCGGAGCAGCCCTCGGCTTTCCGACGCTTCTTCTGCCGATTCACTTGCTTTGGATTAATCTGGTAACCGACGGTCTTCCGGCTCTTGCGCTGGTGACAGACCGAGGAACTTCCACCGTAATGAGCCGCCCGCCCCGACCAGCACACGAACAAATCCTTGGCGGCCCCGAATGGCGACATATCCTTCTGGCAGGCGCCATTCAGATGATTTGCGTAATGGGGATATTTCTGTGGGCGCGGGATACGCGCGATCTCGATGAGGCGAGAAACCTTGCCTTTTCCGTACTCGTCTTCGGCGAATTGCTTCGCGCCTTTTCTGCCCGTGACCCCGACCGGCCCTTTTGGGAAGTGGGGCTGTTCAGCAACATGAAACTGTTACTGATTGTCGTGGCGTCACTCCTGGCCCAACTCGCCATCCATCATATGCCCGCAACCCAGGAAATCTTCCAGATCAGCGCGCTCTCGCTTGCCGACTGCGCCCTTTCACTCGGCGTTGGTGCGCTACCGTTATTGGTTCTGGAAGTGGAGAAATTGGTGAGACGGCGCTTCCCTTAAACGGCATGGCTGTGAAGGGCTTACAGTGTGGGCGGCCTAACCTCGACGCAGATGAAACCCCGCGGTCTTCCAACCGCAGACCAAATGCATCACGCTAGCCACATCATCTTGCTCTTTTCGATCGCGGGTTCAGCTACCACCTTCGCCCAGATGCCGGTAGCACGACTTCTCGCAGCCATCATATGAGCGCGGTCCGATAGTGATCCCCGATACGCGCGCTATGTACCTGCCTTGCACAGACACAAATGGAGCGCGTCGAGCAGCCGTTCGTCGGTAATCGGCTTCTCGATCAATGCCGAAAAACCACACCGAAGCGACCTTTGCTGAAGATCGCGCTCGTAACGACCGGCAATCAGGATTGCCGGCGCAGACCAGTTGCGATTGCGCAACGCCTCGAGAAGCGCGAATCCATCCAGATCAGGCATGACATAATCCGTGATCAAGCAAGTACCGCGTTCCAGCGCACTATCCGCGAGCAACTCGGCGCCCAGACTATAATCACGGACGTCATAGCCCCTCGCCCGGAGAAACATGGCAACCGACCGCCGCACTGCCTTATCGTCATCCACGAGCAACACGCAGTGTGCCGGGGCCTTGGGTTCGCGCACGTAATTCACCTAATATCCTCGACAGCCTGACACGCGCTTTGAAGGAAAAGACTATCGCGACGGCGAGTCGAGAATAATAGATACGATCCCTATCTGGCGATCTGCCCGCGACTAGGAAGAGGGACCAAGACCGGCTACCAGGGCGATCCGCAACGCTGCCGGCAGTGTGCTGACGTGCAGCTTTTCCATCATGTTCGCCCGGTGGATTTCTACGGTCCTGGGGCTGATCCCGAGCTTGATGGCGATCATCTTGTTGGTCTGGCCGGCGGCCAGACCTTCCAGAATATCGCGCTCGCGGCCGGTAAGGCATTCCAGACGCAGTGCCGCGCTCGCGGCTGTCAATCGCTGACTCTCGGCCTTGCTCAACAATGCAAATGCCTCTTCAAGCGCCGGCATGATCGTCGCGTGATCGAACGGCTTTTCGATGAAGTTGTGCGCTCCACGCCGCATCGCTGTCACGGCTGTGCCGATGTCTCCATGTGCTGTCATCACCACGATCGGACTTTTGAAATCCGTCGCCTGCAACCGCTCGAGAACGGCGATGCCATCGATCTCGGGCATACGCACGTCCAGCAGGACGCAACCAGGACCCAGCGACGGCGCCGCCTCCAGAAACGTCAATCCAGAAGCATAGCTGTCGGCGAGATAACCACGAGTCCGCAGAAGCATGGCAGTGGAACGACGCACGGCGGCATCATCATCAACGATATATACGCGCTGCTCAACGCTCATCGTTCATTCTCCGGGGCTGTCGACGCGCGTGATCGTGAACCGGAAGATCGTACCGCTAGGGGATTGGCTTTGGCCCAGAGGAGACCGCCATGCGCTTCGACAATGGTTTGCAGATCGACAGACCCACGCCGAGGCCATTGGCCTTGGTGCTGACAAAAGGCTGGAACAGTTGCGCGGCGATCTCTTCCGGAATGCCTGGTCCGGTATCCGCCACAGCGAGTTCGACTATCTCTGCGCCGGCTGCCCGCGTCGAAATGGCGAGCAGGCGCGTCTTGCTCGGCTCCATTGCCTCCACGCCGTTTCGAATCAGGTTGAGCAGGATCTGCTGGATCTGAACCCGATCGACAAGCACGCGCGAAACCGTTGAGTCCAACTCCATCTGGACGCGGATTTGTCGCTGGCTCGCGCCGACGAGTGCGAGTGCGACTGCCTCTTCGATTAACTTGGAGAGGCTGACGATCTGATAATCGATTTCGCCGCGTGCGACGAAATCGCGCAGCCGCCTAACGATCTGGCCTGCGCGAACAGCTTCCTGCACGCCGTCACTCAGAGCATCGCGCGCCTCGAGGGTTGCGTGAGGTTGCTCGAGCCTAAGGAGGGCCTGAGCGGCCATGACGTAGTTCGCGACAGCCGTCAGCGGCAGATTCAGTTCATGCGCGAGCGTGGATACCATGGTGCCCATCGCGCTGACCCGGGCCACATGGATCAGTTCTTCCTGCAGGTCCTGCAGACGTCTCTCGATAGCCTGATGGGCGGTGAGATCACGAATGAAACCCGTAAAGACGCGGCCCGCCGGTGCCATGGCCTCGCCGATCGCCAGTTCCATCGGAAATATGCTGCCATCGCGCCGTTGGCCGGAAACCACGCGCCCGATACCGATGATCCGACGCTCACCTGTTCTCAGATAACGCGCGATATAGCCATCATGTGCCTCGAAGTGGGGCGAGGGAACCAGTAGATTGACGTTCTGGCCGAGAACCTCGCGTTCTTCGTATCCGAACAGCCGCTCGGCCGTAGTGCTGAATGATTGAATCAGGCCCTTGTCGTCAATGACGACCATGGCATCCGGGACTGTGTCCAGAATGGATCGCAGATGCGCTTCTCTAAGTTCTAGCGCGGTCTGCACACTACGCTCTTCGCCGACGTCGCGGATCGAAAGACCAAATCCGGTCAGGGGCCCGCTGTCATCGCAAAGCGGATAGACCGTAACCTTGGCGAGAAGGATCGTTCCATCCTTGCGGACGCAGGGTCCCTCATTTTCAGACCGTCCGTCTTGCGCCGCGATTTCGAGCAGCCGAGCATCATCGTGATCGGTCGAGCTACCGTCCGGATGGAGGATCGACAAATATCGACCGATCGTCTCTGCTGATTCCCAGCCGAAGAGACGTTGGCAGCCACCGTTCCAACTGGCGATCCGCCCCTGTCTGTCGATCACCATTGTGGCATCGTCGTCCATGCGGTCGATGAAGCGGATCAACTGGTCCGCGAGCCATCGATCAGCGTCGGGAGGCGGCGCGGAATCGCCGGATCGCGTGTCTCCCGTCTGCATTTCGCCCCCATCGACCATCCGCTAAGCCCAAACCTGCACCGGCAGATTTAATCGGCTTCACATTGGCCTTACGCATGCGGGGCGGTTTGCCCTCACATCTGGGACTATTTTTTCCTTCGGGTGGGTGGGCGGGCGATGTAACACTGCCGCAGAAGAAAAATGGTCGATGCCGCTGGTCGAAAGCTAGGCATCTAGTGAGGTCGGACGCGCGGCAGCTTCCATGGAAGGCCCGCGATATCGATCCTCAATCTCTCACCTCCAAAGCACCAACAGACTTCGGTCCACACCGTCGAACCGTGAGAACGGACCATCGGCGTCAATCGTGGCCACACTGATCCGCCAGGCAAACCCATCCTCATTCACCAGGGAGGGCGGCCCGACTGCCAATTCGCGCGTCGCACCGCCGCCATCGCGCCAGCGGCGCTCGGGCTGATCGGCGAAACGGATCATTCCGTTCATGCAGTGCCGAGGATGCCGGGCAGATCGAGCCCCTTCGCACGTGCGCAGTCACGCGCAACGTCGTAACCGGCGTCGGCGTGGCGCATGACGCCGGTGGCGGGATCGTTCCACAGGACCCGTTCGAGACGGCGCGCGGCATCCTGCGTCCCGTCGGCCACGATCACCATGCCGCTATGCTGGGAATAGCCCATGCCGACACCGCCGCCATGGTGGAGCGATACCCAGGTCGCGCCCGACGCGGTGTTGAGCAGGGCATTGAGGAGCGGCCAGTCGGAGACGGCATCCGAACCATCCCGCATCGCCTCGGTCTCGCGGTTGGGGCTGGCGACCGAGCCGGAGTCGAGATGGTCGCGGCCGATGACGATCGGCGCCTTCAGCTCGCCGCCCGCCACCATTTCATTGAAGGCGAGACCGAGGCGGTGGCGGTCGCCCAGGCCGACCGAGATAGAGCCATGCTGATCGCACCTTGGCGAGCGGAGCGCCGGGCCAGATGAGCGATGTTCGCGGCGACATGGTTAGGTTTCTTCCATCGCCTACATAGGCTCGGAGCGACGCGGCTTCCATTCAGCAACGGACCCGTAAAGCGTCGGCAGCATCAGCTAAGTTCAAAGCATTCCTCTCGTCGAACCTCAGGTCTTGTTCATTTGTGCCCGTGCCGGTGATGGAGGTCGGGATAATGCGGGTGCGTATGAATCAGTCGGGCATGCGCGTGACGATGGACATGCGGTTCGCCCGTCGGATTGCCGGGGCCGTGCGGGTGTCGATGATGCGCGTCATGGAAATGGGCGTGGGTGTGCTCCATCGGCTGATGGACGTGATCGTGTTCGTGCCGCTCGAACAGGTGCAGCCATAGCCCGATCCCCATCAGCATGGCTGCCGCGACAAGTTGGACCGTGACCGCCTCGCTGAACAACAGCAGCGCCAGCAACGCGCCAATGAACGGCGCGGTCGAGAAATACGCCCCCGTCCGCGCGGTGCCGAGGAACCGGAGCGCCAGCACGAACAGCACAAGGCTGACGCCATAGCCCAAAAATCCGACCACACCCGCCGCCAAGGTCAGCGAGAGTTCCGGCAAGCGGGCGCCGAGCAATAAGGCCAATGTCAGGTTGACCGCGCCCGCCGCCAGGCCCTTGACCATCGCAATCTGGACGGGATCGGAGCCGCTGACCTTGCGGGTGAGGTTGTTGTCGATTCCCCAGGCGAGACAGGCCCCGGCAATGGCGAGCGCGCCAAGACCCAGGCCACTGAATCCCGCACCCGCACCGGAGCCGCCCTGCCACGACAGGATGATCGCGCCGGCAAGGATCGCCAGCGCGCCGAGCATCAGGCGGCGATCGACATTCTCGCGGAACACGGTCCAGGCGATCGCCATCGTGGCCAGCCCTTCGAGATTGAGGAGCAGCGCAGCCGAGGATGCGGGTGTGATGGCCAGGCCGATCATGAGCAGCAGCGGTCCCGCGACGCCGCCCGACAGGATGACCAAGACCATCCAGCCCCAATCGCGTCTGGCAAGCGGCGCTTCGCTTGTCGGTCGTCCGATCGCGCGCCGGCCCAGCGTGACGATGGCGAGGCCGATGCCCGAGCCAAGATAGAGCAGCCCTGCCAGAAGCCACGCGCTGACCCCGCCGCCGAGCAGCGCCTTGGCGAGCGGCGTGCTCGCCCCGAACAGCGTCGCCGAACCGATGGCGAGCGGGGCGCCCGGCCAGGCAACCCAGGATCGAACGGACATCATCACGCTCCCGCCGGGCTTGGCGCCGACTCGGATGGTCGGGCGGCTCCTCGCCCATGCACCAACCGGTATAGCGCAGGCAGCACCAGCAACGTCAGCAGCGTCGAGGAGACGATGCCGCCGATGACGACGGTGGCGAGCGGACGCTGCACCTCCGCACCCGCACCGACATTGAACGCCATCGGCACGAACCCCAGGCTTGCGACCAGCGCGGTCATCAGCACCGGCCGCAACCGGGTCAGCGCGCCCTCGCGGATCGCGTCGTCGAGCGGACGGCCCTCGGCGATCAACGAGCGGATGAAGCTGAGCATCACGACGCCATTGAGCACCGCCACGCCCGAGAGCGCGATGAACCCGACCCCGGCCGAGATCGACAGCGGCAGCCCCCGGATCAGCAATGCCGCGACCCCGCCGGTCAGCGCCAGCGGAACGCCCGAGAACACGATCGCAGCGTCCTTGACCGAGCGGAACAGCCAGAACAGCAAGCCGAAGATCAGCAGCAGTGCCGCGGGCACCACCAGCCGCAGCCGCTCGGCAGCCGAGATGAGCTGCTCGAACGTGCCGCCATAGCTGACCCAATAACCCGCTGGCAGTTCGACCTCGGCATCCACCTTCGCGCGCAGCTCGGTCACGAACGAACCGAGATCGCGGCCACGGACATTGGCGGTGATGACCACGCGGCGTTTGCCGTCCTCGCGGCTGATCTGGTTGGGGCCGGTGACGACCTCGACCCTGGCCACATCCTCCAGCGGCACGAACCCGCGCGGGCCCGCGCCGCCCGCCGGAAGGGGTATGCGCAGCCGACCGATCTCGTCGACGTTGCGCCTGATATCTTCGGGCAGCCGCACGATGATAGCGAACCGGCGGTCGCCCTCGAAGATCTGTCCGGCCTGCTTGCCGCCGATCGAGACGGCGACCACGTCCTGCACGTCGCCGACATTGAGCCCGAGGCGAGCGAGCGCGGCGCGATCCGGCGTGATCTGGAGAACCGGAAGCCCCGTCACTTGCTCGACGCTGACATCGGCCGCGCCGGGGATGCCGCCCACGACGCCTTCGATCGCCTGGCCCGCGGCAAGCAGTTCCTCGAGATCGTCGCCGAACACCTTGACCGCGACATCGGCGCGGACGCCGGAGAGCAACTCGTTGAACCGCATCTGGATCGGCTGTGTGAACTCGTAATTATTGCCGGGGATGGTGAGCGCTGCCGCGTGCATCTCGGCGACGAGCTGGGTGCGCGGCTTCCTCGGGTCGGGCCAGTCCTTGCGATCCTTGAGCATCACGAAGGTGTCGGCGACCGAGGGCGGCATCGGATCGGTCGCGACCTCGGCGGTGCCGATCTTGGCGACGATCCGCTCGACCTCGGGGAAGCGTTTGAGCCTGGCTTCCAGCGCGCGCTGCATCTGCACCGCCTGGCTCAGACTTGTGCCGGGGATGCGCAGCGCGTGGAGCGCGATGTCGCCTTCGTCGAGATTGGGCACGAACTCAGACCCCATCCGGCTCGCTCCGAATCCGGCGAGCGCGACCAGTGCGATCGCGCCGATGACGAACACCGTGCGCAGGCGCAGCGCCGCGTCGAGCGCGGGGGCGTAGAGCCAACGGGCGCCGCGCATCAGCCAGCTGTCCTTCTCCTCCACTCGGCCGGTGACGAACATCGCCACCGCCGCCGGCACAAAGGTCAGCGACAGGACCAGCGCCGCGGTCAATGCGATGACGACGGTGATCGCCATCGGATGGAACATCTTCCCTTCGACGCCGGTGAGCGCAAAGATCGGCACATAGACTAGGGTGATGATGAGCACGCCGAACAGCGACGGCCGGATTACCTCGCTCGCCGCCGTGGCGGTCAGTGCAAATCGTTCCTCGCGGTCGAGCAGACGCCCGAGCCGGTGCTGCGCCTCACCGAACCGGCGCAGGCAGTTCTCGACGATAATCACCGCACCGTCGACGATCAGGCCGAAGTCCAATGCGCCGAGGCTCATCAGATTGCCCGACACCTTCGACTGGACCATGCCGGTAATGGTCAGCAACATCGAGAAGGGGATGATCGCGGCGGTGATCAGCGCGGCGCGGATGTTGCCGAGCAGCAGGAACAGGACGACGATCACCAGCAGGGCGCCTTCGAGCAGGTTCTTCTCGACCGTCGAAATAGCCCGCTCGACCAGTTCGGTGCGGTCGTAGATCGGCGAAGCGATCACACCCGCCGGCAGCGCCCTGGCGGCTACTTCGAGCCGTTCGGCTGATGCGCGGGCGACAATCCGGCTGTTCTCGCCGGCAAGCATGAAGACGGTCCCCAGCACGACCTCCTGGCCGTCTTCGGTCGCCGCGCCCGTGCGCAGTTCCTCGCCCATGCCGACATCGGCGATGTCGGCGATGCGGATCGGCACACCGCTGCGATTGGTGACGATGATCGATTTGAGATCGTCGATGCCGGCTGCCTGGCCGGGCACGCGGATCAGATATTGCTCGCCATAGCGTTCGACATAGCCGGCGCCGACATTGGCGTTGTTCCTGTCCAGCGCGTCGACCACGTCGTTCATGGTGAGACCGTAGGACGACAGCCGATCGGGCAGCGGCGTCACATGATATTGCCGCTCGAACCCGCCGATCGAGTTAACCTCGGTGACGCCAGGCGTGTTGCGGAGCTGGGGGCGGATCACCCAGTCCTGCAGGGTACGCAGATCCTCCGGCGTGTAGCCCGTGCCGTCCGGCTTGCGTGCGTTCGGCCCGGCCTCCAGCGTATACATGAAGATCTCGCCGAGGCCGGTGGCGATCGGTCCCATTTCGGGTGTGGCGCCTTCGGGCAATTGATCGCGTGCGGTCTGGAGCCGTTCGTTGACGAGCTGGCGCGCGAAATAGATGTCGGTGCCGTCGGCGAACACCGCCGTCACCTGGCTGAGGCCATAGCGCGAGACCGAGCGGGTATATTGCAGCCCCGGCAAGCCAGCGATCGCCGTCTCGACCGGGAAGGTGACGCGCTGCTCTGCTTCCAGCGGCGAGAAGCCGGCCGCCTCGGTGTTGATCTGCACCTGGACGTTGGTGATGTCGGGCGTGGCGTCGATCGGGAGGCGCTGGAAGCTCCAGACACCGAGCGCGGCCGAGGCGAGGACCAGCGCCAGCACCAGCCAGCGCAGCCGGATCGAGCCCGCGATGATGCGGTCGAGAATGCCCGGACGCTCGGTGGGTTGATCAATGGTCATGGCTGGCCCCCGACTTCTCGATGTCGGCGCGGATCAGGAAGGCACCGTCGACGACATATTCGGTGCCCGGTTCGAGACCGCCCAGCACCTCGGTCCATTCGGGCGTGCGCCGCCCAAGCTCCAGCATTCGCACCTCATAGGTGTTGCCGACCTTGGCGAAGACCACGGTGAAGTCGCGAAAGCGTTGGAGCGCCTTGGTGCGCACCGCGAGGGCGACCTGCGCCTGAGCGACGGCGAACGAGCCCTCGACCCCCATGCCCGGCCGGAAATCGCGCGCAGCGAAGGGCGGCAGATGGACATGCGCCATCAGCGTCTGGCTCGCGAGATCGGCGGTCGGCAGTATCGCCTCGACCTTGCCCGACAACCGCGCCTCGCCGGAGAGGCTGCGCAACGCGACGGACTGGCCGACCCGCACGCGCTCGGCGTCGCGCGGATAAACGAAGAACTCGGCGTGGAGCTGGGTCGGATCGGCGATCACGAACAGCGCACGGTCGGCGGTGACATCGCCGACATTGGTGTTCTTCTCGATGATGATCCCGCTGATCGGCGCCGGAACCGCATAGGTCTGGAGCGAATGGCTGGATTCGACGCGGAGCAGGGTCTGCCCCTTGCGCACCGCCTGGCCGAGTTGACCCGACATCCAGACGATCTGTCCGGGCAGCCGGGCGCGGACATCGGCCTTGCCGTCGGGCGTGATCTCGACCCGGCCCGCCATGTCGACCAGCTCGCTGACGGTCGCCGGACCCGCGACCTCGGTCTTGACCCCGCCCGCCTGGGCGGCAGCGGCCGAGATGGTGGTGCGCCCCTCATAGGAGGCATAGGACCAGTTGTGGGTCCGCCCGCCTTCGACCGCACGAACCTTCACGTCGAACGAGTGCGGCTCATGCACGACGCCGTTGCCCAGCAGATAGTCCTCGCGCGGGGCGAAGGCGAAGCGATCAGCTTTGCCGCCGAGCCGGCCCAGCTCGACGCTGAGCTGGACTTCGCCGGGAGGCACGGGCTTGTCCTTGCGATAGGCATAGACGTGGAATTCGGGTTCGACGCCGTCCTCGAAGATGGTCATCTCGATCGCGGAATCGCCGTCGCGCAGCATCCGGCCGCGATGGGGGCCGCGCTCATACCCGGCGGTCGCCGCGGCCGGCTCGCCGGTGGGTTCGGGAGGCGCTTCGCCGCAGGCGGCAAGCAGGGTGCAGGCGAGAATCGCCGCGGTCAGACGGATCTTGGACAATCGGAACATCAGCGGTTCTCCACGCTGGCGATAAGGGAAGCGTGGCGACCGCCGAGGCGGTCGAGGCGCACGCCATCGAGATGGAAGCGCCGGAGCAGATCGATCCGGCGCGTGCGCGCGTCGATCACGGCCCTCTGAGCTTCGGCGACTTCGAGGTAGGTGAAGGCGGTGCCGCCACGGTTGAAGCCGTCGCGGACCATCACCACCGCCCGCTCGGCGCTCGGCAGTACTTCGGCATCGATGCGGGCAATCTCCGCGGCGATCGCCGCGCGCGACGCGGTCAGCCGGTCGGCCTCGCGCTTCTGGTCGATCCGGGCCACGGCGATTTCGGCCTCGGCGGCGAGCCGGTCGGCCCGGGCGCGTTCGACATTGGCACGATTGGCTCGCCGTCCGCCGAGCGGGATCGATCCGCCGGCAACCAGCGCCACCGCATTGCCCTGCCCGAAATGCCGCACCCCGGCGCGAACGGTCGGATCGGTGATCCCGCGTGCCTGCTCCAGCCGGATGCGCGCCTCGGCGGTATCGCGCTCCGCCGCCAGCAGTGCGAGCTCGGGCATGGCGTCGTCGATCGGCACGCTAAGATCGAGACGCCCGAATGCCGCGGCATCGAGCGCGAAATCATCGCTGCCGCCCCAGTAGGAAGCGAGGTTCGCGCGGGCGATGCGGGCAGCCTCGACGGCCTGGTCGCGGGCGATCCGCGCCTGTGCCACCGCCGTTCGCGCACGCTCGCCGACGAACAGCGGATCGAGCGCACGCCCGACCCGCCTGCCAACATCGCGCTCCACACGCTCGGCGAGCGCGAGCCGGTCTTCGGCGACCATGATGGCCGCCTGCGCCGCCTGTGCTTCGACCCAGGCAGCCTGAACCTGTGCCAGCAGGTCGAGCGTGCGCAGCCGTCCGCGCTGCTGCGCGAGGCTCAGTTCAGACTGTGCAACGCCGGTCCGTGCCTCGCGCTTGCCGCCGCGCTCCCAGATCCGCTCATAATAGAGCGTGGCCTGCGAGCGATCGACCGGCGAATAGGGACCGGTGCCGGCGAAGTCCTCGAGGTCGACCCCAACCACTGGACGCGGCCCCACATCGGCCTGGCGGACGCCGGCCTCCGCGGCCGTCACGCGGGCAGTGCTTGCCGAGCCGGTGGGATCGCGGGCTGCCGCGCGCGCCAGCGCGTCCGAAAGGGTCAATTCCTGCGCGCTGGCAACGTCGCCAGCGAACAGAGCGATCAGCGCCGCGCCGATCGCCAGCGCGCGCCGGGAGCGCGCCGGAAGGCGCGCGTCGGTAGGTTGAAACATGGCAAAAGGGTCTCACGAGCAGGCGTGGCGAAAACCGCGCCCTCTCGGACACGGCGGTTCAGACGCTGGCGGTGATGCTTTTGGGCGGTCGTTCGGGGCCGTGGATCGTCACACCGATCACCGGGCGGGCGGGCGTTAGGCTTCGACGGTCGCTGCGAAGATCGGGCAGGCCGTTATCGCCGGATGCGAAGGCGGGCAGACCGGAGCCGCTATCGCCGTGGTGATGATGTCCGGTTCCGGGCTGATGATCGGGGTCCGCGCCGTCATCCCGATCGCTGGCATCGCTGTGGCCAACATGATGATCGTCGGCATCGAACGAGATATCGGTGAACAGCATGTGCTGGTGGTTCGTTGGAGCGCCCGGCTGATGCTGGATGCGGTCGACGACGCTGGTCGCCGAGGCGGCGGCGAACGCAAGCGCGAGCACGACGCACAGCATCGCGCAAATCCGCCTCAGCGAGAATCGAACCGGAACATCCACGCGAGCCAGCCTATCGGGGTCTGTGCGGCGCGGCAAGAATTCGCGAACATCTTGCAATCGATCATTGGTCGATCAGCGTCATTTGGCGATTCCGGTGCAATTGACGCTCAACAGAGCGTCGAAGAGGGCAGCGGTGCTGGGGAGCCGTCGCATTATCGCCAGATGCGGCGCGAACGCTCGCGATCGTCGCTGAGGCGGATTTGCGCGATGCAAGCTGTGCGGGGCGCGTGCTGATGCTCCTTGCGCGAACACGACGATAGTCGTCGCCGTGATCCTCAACTTTGGACTTTGGCTCGATCGCAGCGACCATCGGAACTCTTCGGTTTCGACCTTGCGCGGCCAATGTTTCACGGTCAACGCGCGATCTGATGTTCCTGCCCTTGCATTGGTTGCCGCGCTCCACAGCCGCGCCGGCAACGCGCGAGAATGCGAAGAGCAAAAAAAAGGCTCCAAATGTGAGGGGTTCCGTCCTGGGCTGCGTATTAAGATACAGAGGCACTCCGCGCGACTCAAATTCAAAGCTAATTAGTTTAAAATACAGGACAATTCATGTTGACCTGTATATACAACCTATGCTCCCTTGCTTGCAGAAGATGAGGGCGAACAGGGAGTTTCAACATGAAAATGGGGGTAGTGTCACTTCTCGGCGCGACGATACTTGCAAGTGGGGCATCGCCCGGCATCGCGCAGGCGCAAAGTTCTCCTGGGGGGAGCGCCGAGGCGCCGGCGTCCGAAATTGTCGTCACCGGCTCCCGTATCCGACGTCAGGACCTGGCCGGCGTCGGCCCGGCCACGGTCGTCTCCGCCGAGCAGATCGAGAATACCGGCATCGTCAATATCGAAACCATGCTCCAGCGTCTTCCAGCCAATGCTGGCTTCGCGGGCAACCAGACTTCGGCCTATTGGACGAGCAATGGCTACGGGACGGCGCAGGTCAACCTGCGCGGCCTCGGCATCAAGCGCACCCTCGTTCTCCTGAACGGTCGCCGCCTCGTCGCCGGCGGCACCGGCGCCAATTCATCGCCCGACCTCAACATGATCCCGGTTGTCGCTTTGGCGCGGACCGACGTGCTCAAGGACTGCGCGTCGGCGATCTATGGTGCCGATGCGATGGCGGGCGTCGTCAATCTCGTAACCCGCACCGACTATGAGGGCCTCGGCGTCAGCACGCGCTATGGTATCAGCGATCGAGGCGATGGCTCGGACTTCTCCGCGGATCTGATCTGGGGCATCCGTAACGATCGCGGCGGCTTCATGGCGGCGGTAACCTATCAGAAGACGAACGCGGTCAACATGGCAAGCCGCGCGCCCTGCTCGCTGGCCGAGACAACGCCCGGCACGCTGTCGTGTGTCAACAGCGCCGCGACGATCGGCGGGCGTGCCGTGCTGCCCAATGGCCAGCAGATCAATTTCAACCAGGTTCCCGGTGGCGACGGCAATTTCTACGAACCGTACAGCGCGTCCAAGCACAACTTCAATTCCGCGCCGTTCCTCAACGCGGTCAGTCCGGTGGAGCGCGTCAGCACAGCCTTCTTTGCCGATTACGACGTCACCGACGACATCGAGGCGTTCGGCGAATTCCTATACACCTTCCGAAAGTCCAACCAGATTGCGACGCCGGGAACGCTGCGTAATTTGTCGATCGCCGCAAGCAACCCGACCAATCCGACGGGTCAGAACATCGTCCTTATTCAGCGTAGACTGGCCGAGCCGGGACCGCGCCAGTTCTTCCAGGAAACGGATACATGGCAAGGCACGCTCGGCTTTCGCGGCAAGCTGGCCAATGACTGGGCCTGGGAAGTCGCAGGTAGCTTTGGCCGCAACACCGCTGTCGATGGTTCCACCAATATCGCAAATCTCGAACGTGTCGCCAACACGCTCGACACTAGCAAATGCAGCCTCACGGCCGGCGCAGCGATCCCGTGCGCAGACTATCTGGGCTTCGGCGACCTGACGCCCGCAGCGCTCGATTATATCCTGTTCACCTCGCGCGATCGGGGCGGCAACGAGCTCGGCACCGTCACCGCAGACCTCACCGGCAGTCTGTTCGAACTGCCGGCCGGGCCGGTTTCGTTCGCGACGGGTGCCGTCTACCGCAAGGAGAAGGGTTGGCGCGATCCCGATCCGCTGACCGTGCTGGGCGTCGCCAACACCAACCAGCAGGACCCGATCTCGGGGTCGAGCACGGCAAAGGAAGCCTATCTGGAGCTATCGGTTCCGGTCCTCGCCAACGTGCCCTTCTTCAAGGCACTGACGCTGGACGGCGCGGTTCGCTACTCGAACTACAATCTGTTCGGCAGCGACTGGAACTACAAACTGAGCGCCGACTGGATGATCAATGACGATTTCCGCCTGCGCGGCACTTATGGCACGGGCTTCCGCATTCCCAATGTGCCCGAACTGTTCGGCGGCGTTTCCGAAGGCAATCTGACGACGACCGATCCGTGCAGTCGCTTTGCGTCGAGCGGGAACGCAACGCTGATCGCCAATTGTCAGGCCTCGGGCGTTCCTGCAAACTATGTCCAGCTCGGGACGACCATTCTGACGACAGCCGGTGGCAATCAGGATCTGAAGCCCGAAAGCTCGACGAGCTGGACGATCGGCACGGTGATCCAGCCCAAGGGACTGGTGCCCGGCCTGTCGCTCACCGCCGACTGGTTCGATATCGACATCAAAGACGCGATCCGGGCGATTCCGGGTTCGACCAAGCTCGCGGTCTGCTACGCAAGCGCCAATCTTTCGAGCGAGTTCTGCGACGACTTCACGCGTAGCCCGCTGACCGGCGAGGTCACTTATCTCTCGGCCCAGCCGATCAATACCGGGCGCGAGCAGATGAGTGGGCTCGATCTGGGGCTCGTTTACAACCGCACGATCGGCGGCGTCGCGATCACGCTCGACGTGAACGCCACATGGCTCAACAAATATGTCGTCCTGCCTTTCCCCGGCGGCGCCCCGATCGACTTTGACGGCTATATCGGCGGCGGCAATGGCGGCTATCCCAAATGGCGCGGCTACGGCGTGCTGACAGCGGCGAAAGACGGGATCAGCGCGACCTGGTCGACGCAATGGATCGGCAAGGCGACCGACTTCAACGCAGCCCCGGAGGATGTCGGCTATCGGACCCCCAACGTGTTCTACCACAACGCCCAGCTCGCCTTCGAGATCGATCAGAAGACGCGCTTCCAGATCGGCGTTGATAATGTCTTCGACCGCAAGGCGCCGTACATCCAGAGCTTCACCGATGCCAATACCGACACCATGACCTATGACCTGTTCGGGCGCCGGTTCTACGCCGGTTTCCGGACCGCGTTCTGAGGCAGGAAAGGGCTATGGCAAAGATTCGCTGGCCACTCGTCGCCAGACGGACGCACAAATGGATCGCCCTCTTCGTGGGCGTCCAGGTCGTGCTCTGGACTCTGACGGGCTTCTACATGGTCGTCGTCCATATCGACACGATCCATGGCGACCATCTCGTTCGTGCACCTATCGTCCAGGGCTATGATCTCGCCGCACTCGTGCCGCCGTCATTCATCGTGGCGGCGGCGCCCGGAACCTCCGAGGTACAGCTGCAGCGGCTGTTCGGTCGGCCAGTCTGGCGCTCGGAGACACCCGAGGGGCCAGCCCTTTTCGACGCGAAAACCGGCGAGCGGATGGCCGCGCCGACCGAACAGGAGATCCGTGCCCTTGCCCGCAGGATCTATGCGGGCAAGGGCGACATCGTCGCCGTCAACCTGCTGACCAAGGCACCTCTCGAAATGCAGTCGCGCAAGCCGCCTTACTGGCAGGTCGAGTTTGCAGGCTGGAACCGGCCAACGCTCTATCTGTCGCCGTCGACGGGCGAGCTCATCTCGCGGCGACACGCGCTCTGGCGAGTCTTCGACTTCGCCTGGATGCTCCACATCATGGACTATCAGGGTCGCACGAACGTCAACAATCCGCTCCTTCGGGTCGCAACCTGGAGCGCGTTTGCCATGGCGCTGAGCGGCGCCTTGCTCCTCATCTGGTCGTTTCGGCGCAGCAAGAAGATGCCACGAGCATGAAGCGGTTACGCCTCTCACCGCTGCTGTTCCGCCGTATCCACAAATGGATCGGGCTTATTTTGGGGTTGCAGTTCTTCCTCTGGGCGCTCAGCGGCTCGATGATGGCCCTGCTCGACATGAAGCAGGTCGGGGGCCATGACGCTGCCGAAATCCACGCCCATCCGCTGCCGACTCCCGATCGGCTGATTGATCCCGCCCGCATTCCGGGCGTTCGACAGGCGTCCGGTCTGGTGCTGCGCGATCTCGCCGGCAGCCCGGTCTATGAAGTCCGCACGGAGGACGGAATACGCCTGTTCGGCGCCCATGACGGACATCCAATCCGCATCGATGCGGCGCTTGCCAAGGCCGCCGCATCGCAGATGACCGAAGCGCCAATCCGCGACGTTGTCGCGCTGCCGAAGCCCAATCTCGAAGCGCGCGAGCACTCAGGACCGATGTGGCGGATCAACTTCGCCGATGCGGCGAACAGCAGCGCCTATGTGTCGGCGGAGACAGGTCGCGTCCTCGTGATGCGCGGCGATACGTGGCGGACGTGGGACTTTTTCTGGATGCTCCACAATATGGATTGGACGAACCCGCTCCGCGGGAGGGAGCAAGCGACAGACGTGGCGTTCGACCGTAGTGTCATTTGAAAGTGCTGGCGGGTAGGACCCGCTTTCGATGCCCTGTTGGCGGGATTTCTGAGGAACATCGAGTCTGGCACAATGGAACTGCTGCCTCAGCAGTCCCATTGTCCAAAGGAGACCCACGATGACCCCGCTCCGGCTCCGCATGAAGGAAGACATGCAGGTTCGCAATCTGTCCCCACATACACAAGGATCGTACCTACTTCAGGTCTCTCTATTTGCCCGCCATTTCGAACAGTCACCGGCGTTGCTTGGACCCGAGGATGTCCGGTCGTACCAGATCTATCTCGCCAACGAAAAGAAGCTGGCGCCCAAATCGATCCATGTTGCAGTCGCTGCCCTCCGGTTCCTTTACCGAACGACACTTGGGCGCGACTGGGACTTTGATCGTAGCATCCCTTGCCCTAAGGCACCAAAGCAGTTGCCCGTTGTGCTCAGCCCCGAGGAAGTTTTGCACTTCCTCGGTTGCGTGGAAAGCCTCATGCATCGCACGATTCTGACCACCTGCTACGCGGCGGGTCTGCGTATTTCGGAGGCCACGCACCTGAAGTGTCGCGGCGCCATCGACCGCCAGCGCATGGTGCTGCGAGTTGAACAAGGCAAGGGGCAGAAGGACCGCTATGTCATGCTTTCGCCAAGGTTGCTCGAGACGCTGACAAGCTACTGGCGGGTGACCCGTCCAACGGATTGGATGTTCCCCGGCGCCAGCAGCGATCAGCCGATCACCCGCGATGCTGTCGGGAACGCCTGCAAGAGGGCGCACGGACGATCTGGACTGTCAAAGCCGGTGACACCCCATTCCTTGCGCCATGCGTTCGCCGTCCATCTGCTCGAAGCAGGCACAGATGTCCGCACTATTCAGTTGCTGCTCGGCCATCGCTCCCTGGCCACCACCGCCCAGTATCTCCGGATCGCCACAAACAAGGTCTGCGGCACGACAAGCCCCCTGGAGTTGCTCCCCCATCCAACGTCTCGTGTCGCACCACCGCCTGCGCCCGAACACTTCTGAGTGGAGACAGTGGGCCGCTCGGGGCCGGAGGTTGCGGATGTCTTCCGCCGCTACGGCGACATTTATCGAGGGCAGCATGGGCCCTCGCTATCAACCGTACAACGCGCCGCAATGAGCGCGATTGAGCGCTGTCGCACGGCGGCGCTCGGCGGGCATGTCGAGCAGTGCGACCATTGTGGAGAGCAACGAATCTCCTATAACAGCTGCCGATCAAGGAATTGCCCGAAGTGTCAATCACTTGCCCGGGCACAATGGATCGAGGACCGCCGCGCCGAGCTGCTCGACACTCAATATTTCCATGTCGTGTTCACCGTGCCGAACGAGATCGCCGCGATCGCGTTCCAAAATGCCGATGCGGTGTATGACATTCTGTTCCACGCGGCTGCCGAGACGCTGCGGACCATCGCCGCTGATCCCAGGCATCTTGGGGCCGAGGTCGGTTTTTTTGCGGTCCTCCACACCTGGGGACAAAATCTTGGTCATCATCCCCACGTTCACTGCGTCGTCCCCGGCGGCGGACTATCACCCGATGGCGGGCGGTGGATCTCCTGCCGCCCCGGTTTCTTTCTGCCCGTCGCGGTCCTCTCCCGGTTGTTCCGCCGCCTCTTCCTCGAAGCTCTGCAAAGGGCCTTTCACGCCGGCAAGCTGCAGTTCTTCTCGTCGCTCGAGCGACTCCGCGAACCCGATCCATTCCACCGCTATCTGGACTCGGTCCGCCAGATCAACTGGGTCGTCTATGCCAAGCCGCCCTTCGCCGGACCTGAGCGGGTTCTGGACTATGTCGGACGCTATACGCACCGCATCGCCATTTCCAACAATCGCCTGATCGACATCGAGGACGGCAAGGTTCACTTTAACTGGAAGGACTATCGCGGCGGCAGCCGGCAAAAGGTAATGGCCCTCAGCGCGGAGGAGTTCATCCGACGCTTTCTGATCCATGTCCTGCCGCAAGGCTTCCAGCGCATCCGCTATTATGGATTCCTTGCCAACCGATATCGCAAAGAGAAGCTTGCCCGTTGCAGGGCACTTCTCGGGATGCAGCGTTCTGAAGACCGGGCAGATATCGGGGAGGATCCTGATTCCAGCGACAAGATCAAAGAGTTCACTGGAGTCTCCCCGCGCGAATGCCCCGCATGTCACCATGGTCGCATGCTGTGCATCGAAGTTCTCGAGCGGTCCTCGTCCTGTCAGCCCTTCGCGCCGGATACGTCATGACCAATAAGGCCTGCCACTTGAGGACCGTTCAGGTTGCCCGGTCTAACGGGCCAGGGGTGGCCTATTGCCGCCTTGCCAGAAACCGGTGGCTACAGCATCGAAGGAGGCCGCCAGCATCTTTGGCGGACGGCATGGCAATCCGTGATTCTCGCCATGCTGGGCACATATTCTATGCAAAAGCCACCTCTCAGCAGGACCTCAACCGCACCAGCGGTATTCAATCCCCATAGCGGCAACGCTGAGCAGGCGGCTTCGTCCAACACGTTTTTAGCTTACCGACGCGGCCATCGGCCCTCGCGCTAGGCTTCATGCGTCAGCGGGCCGCGCCGCCAACCTAAAAACGCTCTTCATTATGTGAGCCGCACCAGCTTCAATCATCCGCTCATCATCTTCGTCGCTTTCGGCACGCTTTGGCTTTGGCTTTCGGGAACGGGCTTCTATCTGCTCTTCAAGAGCTTCGGCCGCGCGGATTTTCGGTGGCTGCGCCGTCGCCGGTCACGCCCCGAGGCGCCCGTTACCACCATCTGACGCAGAGGCGCAGAGGCGCACCCTAACCGCTCGGGACCGAGAAACTGGCGGACAGCTCGAACCGGCTCGCTGGATGGGTCAGCCAAGCATGTGATACCAGTCGCGAGCTGCTCCAGGTCTGACGGGTCAGGAGCAGCACGGGTTCAAGCTCGCCGAGTCCGAGCAGGCTGCGTGTGCGACTGTCGGGCATCGCGGCGCGGACGCGGTGCTCAACGCGCTCGATGGGCGCGATCCGGGTCAGATATTCGTTGGGCGTGGTCTGAGTGAAATCCATGTCGGCATACTCGGGCGCGGCCGACGCCAGGACGAAGCGCTCCTCGAGCTGGATCGGAAACTCGGCTTCGTGGTGCACGATGATCGAGTGGAACAAGCGCGACCCAAGCGACACGCAGAGAAGCGGCGCAGTCTTCGCCGTCGCCTTCTTGACCTCGTTCTGGATTACCCGCGCCCGATATGCGTGACCTCGCGCCCGAACTTCGTCGGCGATGTTGCGAATCTCGATCATGTGGCCGATCGGTCTGGATTCGGCGACGAACGACCCTATTCCCGTCCGCCGAACCAGAACGCCGGCGTTCTGCAGCTCACGCAGCGCCCGGTTGGCCGTCATGCGGGAAACACAGAAGCGGGAGACAAGTTCAGCCTCGGAGAGCACGCGGTCGCCAGGCTTTAGTGCGCCGCTGCCGATCGCGTCCGTAACGAACTGTTTGATGGCGAGATAGCGCGGTCCAGGCTCTGACTCGTCGGATCCGTTGCCCCTGGGTTCATTGACTGGCTGACCGGACCCTCCGTTGCCCGACATCTGACGCGCCTCCGCAGGAGCAAGAATCTTCATATCTGTTCTGCACTTATCCAAGAAGAATACGCTGGATGTTTTCTAACAGTCGGCACTCATATCTGCTACCCACAACAAGCCGCCCCCCTCTACGCAGTGGGGTCACGGCGCGCGATGGTGAGGCGGGCCAACCGCACGTCGATCGTCATTTTTTTACCTGTAGGTTGGTGACGATCTCGTGAGGATTGCCGGTGGCGGCGGGTCCACGGCGATCCGCATGCCCGACAGCCCGCCGCTTCAGCATGCCACGGGATCGCTGGTCGTCCTTTGGCTTGCCTTCCTGAAGCTGGTCGATGATCGGGCACTCGGGACGCTCGCCTCCGTGGCAGCGTTCCGCGAGATCGAGCAACGTCCGCCGCAGCGCCTGCAAGGCCTCCGCCTTGCGGCCGATGTCATCGGACCGGGCAATGGCGAGCGCCTTGACCTCGGCGCTCGAACGATCGCGATCGTCCCAAAGGGCGAGGAGACTTCGGATATCCTCGATCGGGAAGCCGAGATCGCGGGCATTCGCGATGAACCGCAAGCGATGGACATCGGTGTCCGCATAGTCGCGATATCCGCTGTCACGGCGCAACGCGGCCGGGATGAGGCCGATCTTCTCATAGTGACGGATCATCCGCTGCGAGACCCCGCTCACGATGGCGGCCTGTCCGATGATCATATTTTCCGCCGGTTGAGCCGCAGGGCGTTGGTGACGACACTGACCGAGGACAGCGCCATCGCGGCGGCCGCGATCATCGGCGACAGCAGGATGCCGAAGACCGGGTAGAGCAGCCCTGCGGCGACCGGAATACCGGCGGCATTGTAGATGAAGGCGAACACCAGGTTCTGGCGGATGTTGGACATGGTCGCCTGTGAAAGCCGGCGCGCGCGCACGATTCCCATGAGGTCGCCCTTCAGCAAGGTGATGCCCGCGCTTTCGATGGCGACGTCGGTGCCCGATCCCATCGCGATGCCGACCTCGGCGGCGGCGAGCGCGGGCGCGTCGTTGACGCCATCGCCCGCCATGGCGACGATGCGGCCTTCGCGCTTCAGGCGCTCAACGACCGCGCTTTTCTGGTCCGGTAGCACCTCGGCCTCGACCTCGTCGATGCCGAGCGTCCTCGCCACCGCCTCGGCCGTCGTGCGGTTGTCGCCGGTCAGCATCACGACGCGTATGCCCTCGGCCCGCAGGCCGGCGAGCGCCTCCGGCGTCGTCTTCTTGATCGGATCGGCGATGGCGAGGACACCAGCGACGACGCCATCGATCCCCGCGAAGATCGCGGTCGCGCCATCGCGCCGCAGCTCGTCGGCCTCTGCGTCGAGCAGGGCCGTCTCGACCCCATGCTCCTTGAGAAAGGCGGTGTTGCCGAGCAGCACGCGTTTGCCTTCCACGGTGCCGAGCGCGCCCTTGCCGGTCGGGGAGTCGAAGTCCGCGACCTCGGGAATGGGGATCTGCCGGGCATTCGCCGCTTCGACGATGGCGCGCGCGAGCGGGTGTTCGGACGCACGTTCAACTCCCGCCGCCAGGCGCAGCACCTCGTCTTCGCTGAACCCCGCACCGGCGACGATCTTCGTCACCGAGGGGTGCCCCTCGGTGAGCGTTCCCGTCTTGTCGACGACGAGCGTGTCGACCTTCTCCATGCGCTCGAGCGCCTCGGCGTTCTTGATCAGCACGCCGAGCCCGGCGCCGCGGCCGACGCCAACCATGATCGACATCGGCGTCGCCAGACCAAGCGCACAGGGGCAGGCGATGATCAGCACCGCAACCGCGGCGACGAGACCATAGGCGAAGCGCGGTTCCGGACCCCAGATCGCCCAGCCCGCGAAGGCGAGCACGGCGATCGCGAGCACCACGGGAACGAACCAGCCCGAGACCCGATCGGCCATGCGCTGGATCGGCGCGCGCGACCGCTGCGCTTCGGCGACCATCTGGACGATCCGCGCCAGCATGGTGTCGCGCCCCACCTTGTCGGCGCGGATGACGAGCGCGCCGGTCTGGTTAAGCGTGCCGCCAATCACCTTGTCGGCGACCGTCTTGGTGATGGGCATTGATTCGCCCGTCACCATCGATTCGTCGAGCGAGGAGCGGCCGTCCTCTACGATCCCATCGACCGGCACCTTCTCACCCGGCCGGACGCGCAGGCGATCGCCGACGACGATCTGGTCAAGCCCTACCTCCTCGTCCGCGCCGGCCGCGCTGATGCGGCGCGCGGTCTTGGGCGCGAGGTTGAGCAGCGCCTTGATCGCGCCCGAGGTGCGCTCGCGGGCGCGAAGCTCAAGCACCTGTCCGAGCAGCACAAGCACGGTGATGACCGCCGCCGCCTCGAAATAGATCGCGACCGTGCCGTCGGCCGATCGGAAGGCGGGTGGGAAAACACCCGGTGCGAGCGTTGCGACGATGCTGTAGGCCCAGGCGATCCCGGTCCCCATCGCGATCAGCGTGAACATGTTGAGGTTGCGCGTCCGGACCGACGTCCATGCGCGCTCGAAGAACGGCCAGCCGGCCCACAGCACCACCGGGGTCGCCAGCACGAGCTGGATCCAGGCCGATATCCGCATCGGCACCAGATGATGCAGTGCCGGAAAGATATGACCGCCCATCTCGAGGATCAGCACGGGAAGCGCGAGTATGAGCCCGATCCAGAACCGCCGGGACATATCGGCGAGTTCCGGACTGGGCCCCGCGTCCGCCGTAACGATCGCAGGCTCGAGCGTCATGCCGCAGATGGGGCAGTTGCCGGGATGATCCTGTCGGACCTCCGGGTGCATGGGACAGGTCCAGATCGTCCCGGCTTCCGTTTCGTGCTGCGGGACGGAAGTCGAGCCGACGTAACGCCCGGGATCGGTGACGAATTTGGCGCGGCAATCTGAACTGCAGAAATAGTAGGTGGCACCGCCATGTTCGACGTGGTGCGTGGTCTTTTCCGGATCCACGGTCATTCCGCATACCGGGTCCCCGACCGTCATCGTAGACGCAGCGCTATTTTCATTGTTCGCGCAACAGCCGCCATGGGCGGAACGCCCCGCGTCTTTCGAATCGGTCACTGTACTTCTCCTCGTAGACGCATTCAGATCTGGGGTTTGACACCGTGTCAGAGTCAAGCACCGGATCATCTCCGGTGGCTAGCCGTCCGACAAAGGCGGCGCCAAGGTGCCAAGCCAGGCGACGATGGCGAGAACGAGTATCGCTGTGGCCATCTCAAGCATCACGCTGCGCCGGAGTTCCGAGATCGCCTCGCCAGGCGCTCCTCGACTGATCGCGGCTCCAAGCCTGGGAGTCAGGCGGAATCGATTGGCGACTGCAAAAGTCAGCATCAGCGCGAACAGCAACAGCTTTGCGAGCAGGACCTGGCCGTACAGGCTGGTCGTCAGGTGCATGAGATTAGCAAGTCCGACCAGGAGTGCACCGTTTATGAGTCCGGTTGCGACGATGAGTCCGACGATGATGCTGCCGACGAGCGAAAAACCGGCAAGTGCCCGATAAGCCGTCCGCAACATCGCCTCATCGGGGTTGCGCGGCGCTTGCCACAGCAGAAGCGTCAGCCCGAGCAGGGCTCCGAGCCACGCACCGGCCGCGAGGAGATGCAGGATATCAGCGAGCAGATGTATCGTCCCGGCATTCCCTTCGGTTGCCGCGGCATGGCCCGACCAGGCGAGTGTCGCGACCGCGGTCGCGCCAGCGGCCGAGCCGAGTGCAAGAACCGCCACTGGCCGACGCGAAATGGCCACGGCACCTGCGAAGGCGAGGAGCAATGCCGCCGTCATGATTTGATAGGCCCATCCCACCGGAGTATCCGTCAGGAGCATATTTAATATGCTGCGATCCACACCGCCGATGCCCGTTCCGGCCATCGATGCCGCCATAAGCAGGAAGCCCACGCTTGAAAGGGCAAGGCCGAAGAGCGCGAGAAACGCAATAAGAGAGCGCGACGGCAGGAGTCTGTGCCGTTCGCTGCCCTTTAGTGCGTAGAGCCCGAACAGGGGCACCCCGAACAGGAGGGCGAGATCGACATAGACCGCAAACCGGGCGGCGATGAGGGGCCATGCGCTCATGGGTCACGTCACCGTGAAAGCGACCTGTCCTTCGATACGATGGGTGTCCGCCGAAACCGCATGCCATCTGACCTCATAGGTGCCGGACGACAATGGATGCGGCAGCGCGGCCATCAGTGTCTTGCCACCGTTCGAGACGCTGATCTGCAATCCCGTCACTTTCATCGGCGCATGGTTGGCCATGCCGGGCATTCCCGTCATGGTCAGATCGATGCCCGACAGCTGCGCCATCAGCTTTTCGGAGAAGGTCAGCGTGATCCTCGTCGGCGCGCGGACTATCGACGTTGCCGATGGTGTCGATGCGACCAGCCGCGGATGCGCGACGGCAGGGGTTGCCAGGGCAAGACCTGCGATCATTGGTATGGCCAGCAATGCACGCACGTGGTTCATCTCGATCTCCTTTAGTGTGAGGACAAGATGTATACGCAGCGCAGCTCCATATCCCTCGACTGTGGAGCTATCGGAAAAATGAGGGCTTATATCGGATGGTGCGTACTAGCAGCATGGAATGGAGAAGTTGAATGACCGACGTTGACGCCGCACTTGCCCGTTTGCGCGAGGCCCCGGTTCATCCGCGCCTCGCGACAATCGATGAGGCGGTATTGAACCATATGATCGCCCGCACATCCGCTCGTGACGTGTCGCCGGCCGGATTCTTCGGTATGGCGGCGGTGGGGGCTCTGATCATGGGGATTGCGGGATCGAGCTTTCCGGGTGAGCCGGTACGATTGGCCTCTTCGATCTCGCCATTCGGAGCCCCGCCCATGCTCGCGCCCTCGACGCTGCTGGAAAGCGGAGAATGAGCGATATCCGCCGCAACATCCTGATCGCCCTGATCGCTTTTGCGGCGGCGATTGCCGGCGTGTTCGTTGGCCGTGAGCTGGTTGCGCACCAGGCTCCGGTCGAAAACGAGATTCATGACTTGCTGCATGGGCAACTGGACCTCGACAAGGGCCAGCAGACGCGTCTCGATGAGATCGAGCGACGGTTCGCCGTGCGGCGACAGGCGCTGGAACTCGAACTTCGAGCGGAAAATGCACGGCTTGCCGATGCGATCGAGGCCGAACACGGCTATGGTCCGCGGGTAAGCGCGACCGTCGACCGCTCGCATCAGGTGATGGGGCAGCTCCAGAAGGAAACGCTCGAGCATGTCTTCGCGATGCGGGGCGTGCTGCGGCCCGCCCAAGCCGTGAAGTTCGACCGGGCCGTGGTCGGGGCGCTGACGGCCAAGGAAAGGTGACGATCGATCTCGGGGAGTGTTCCGACGGCGAACTGGCCGCACTGGCACTGGGAGGGCGGCAAAGTGCCTATGGGGCACTGATGAGCCGCCATCGCGAAGCGGTCTACCGTCTGGTACGCGGTTATATCGGAGATACCGAAGAGGCGGTCGATGTCACGCAGCAATGTTTCATGTCCGCCTTTTCCGCGCTTGCCCGCTACGATGGTTCCCGCCCGTTCAGGCTCTGGGTCACCCGCATCGCGATCAATAAATGCCATGATTGGGCGAGGCGGCGCGCGGTCCGGCGCTTCCTCCTTGCGGCTATGCCGATCGCGACTGCCGAGCATGTGGCCGACGAGGCGGTTGCCGTCGATGTCGCGATAAGTGATCGCGAGGAACTCGAACGTGTGATCCAGGCGATCGCGGCATTGCCCGCCTCGCTGAAGGATCCACTGATGCTCCGGACGATCGAAGGTCTGTCGGAGACCGAAACGGCGCAGGTGCTGGGCGTGAGCGAGAAGGCCGTCGAGATGCGATTGTACCGGGCGCGCGAAAAACTCGCCGTGCTTCTGGGTGATTGACGCCGGCCCCTCTTGAGGCGGCCATCTGTCGCGACGTCATGTTTGAGACGAGCATGAAGTTGGCGCTGCGGTGATCGGCTGTTTCACGGCGCCGTCCATAGCGCTTCTTAGCTGGCGTTTCCCGGTCAACTCGCGTGCAGCATATCGATGCCAGACTGTCCCGGTGGCTCCAGTTCGCTTCCGCCAGGAATTTGCCACGTGAAGACAGGATTAGAAAGCTGAGCGGTATCCTCCGGCGTCGAACGCCATGAACTGGAAGGATTCTCTTTCGACGCTTGACGAGAGCCGGACGGTCACCGAAGAGATATTCGAGAGCGCAGCCGTCCTGATGCCGTGAACGGCGACGCACGCCATATCGACCAGCGCATTTCGCAACGATATCGTCGCCTGTCAGAGTCCAATACCGCGCATTCACGCGATGATGATGTCATTCCGCACATCGGTCACGCCCGGTGCGGCCCACGCCGTCGCCGCGGCGACCTGCCTGTCGTGCGGCGAGTGAACGGTTCCAGCGAGCACGACATTCCCCTGCTCCGCGCTGACGGTGATGGTCTTCGGATCGAAGAACCAGGAACGATGGAGCGCATGCATGATCTCGTCGCTGATATTGGACACGTCGACCCTGCGCTTGATCGTGATCTGGTTGGACACGCCGATCACGCCGAGCAGCCGTCGGACATCCTGTTCGGCGCTGTCCTTCTGATAGTGCCAATCGGCTTCGCCGGTCAGGGTGATCCAACCGTTTTCGACCACAACCTTGATGGCGTCGCGTGGAACGGACACGTCCCAGGCGAGCCGATCGAGCGCGGCGGCTGCGATGTCATCGTCGTCACGCTGGTCACCGAGAGGGAGCCGGATCTCGATCTCCTCGGCCACTGCCTTGACGCCCTTCACCCTGCGGGCCGCAGCCTCGGCTGCCTGCTTTTCCGCGAAACTCTCGACATGGCCCGTGAGCGTCACGACGCCAGCGTTCGCAGTGACACCGATATGGGCGGCGGTCACGCTCGGTTCCCAGTTCAGCTCGGCGAGCACAGACTGTTGAAGATGACTATCCTGGGACATGATATTCTCCAAAGCGATCGACAAAGGGAAGCTGCGCGTCTTGATCGACGACCTTCCTTACGGGTGTCATGTGACAGACAGGCGCAAACTACCTTCGCTCCGACGGAATTTGACTCCTGTCGAAGCAACTCGTCGCGCACCGGCCTTCTAAGCCGGGCTTGCAGGGCCGGCATTCCGGAGTTTTACTGGCGGGTCGTCCACGCATAAGCATCTGGGATCGGCTTTCGCATCGCCGAGATCCATCGCGCCCGTTTTGATGCGCAAGCACGGCGTTACGAGTCTCTCGGTGTTCCTGGACGTCGCGTTCCAGTATGCGACATGCCGGTGTGAGAGAATCATCTCTAGCCAGCCTCACGGGAAAGCCGAAACCCGTCGGAGGTCACGAGACATCGACAGGATTCGTCCCCTCCGTTGATTTACGAATAGGTTCGGCGGGCGTCCGGGTTCAAATCGCGGGTCTTGATCATCGGCCCTGGAGGGATGCGCCCAAGGCGCACGCCGACATTTCACCTTAGAGAGGTTTGTTCATGAAAGCGCTCGTTTATCAGGGTCCCGGCGCCAAGGCGCTCGAAGACCGGCCGAAGCCCGAAATCCGCGACGCCGGCGACGCCGTCGTCCGCGTGACGCGGACGACGATCTGCGGGACGGACCTGCATATCCTGAAGGGCGACGTCGCGACCTGCGCGCCGGGCCGCATCCTTGGTCATGAAGGCGTGGGCATAGTCGAGGCGATCGGCGCGGGCGTCACCGTCTTCAAACCGGGAGACCGCGTCCTGATCTCATGCGTCACTGCCTGCGGCCGGTGCGACTATTGCCGCCGCGGCATGTATTCGCATTGCACGACCGGTGGCTGGATCCTCGGCAACGAGATCGACGGCACCCAGGCCGAATACGTCCGCATCCCCCATGCGGACACCAGCCTCTACCCGATCCCCGAGGGCGCCGACGAGGAGGCACTGGTGATGCTGAGCGACATATTGCCGACGGGCTTCGAATGCGGCGTGCTCAACGGCAAGATCGCGCCCGGGAGCAGCGTCGCCATCGTCGGCGCGGGTCCGATCGGGCTTGCGACATTGCTGACCGCGCAATTCTATTCTCCCGCCCAGATCATCATGATCGATCTCGACGACAACCGGCTTGAGGTCGCCCGCCGTTTCGGCGCAACGCACACCGTCAACAGCGCCGACGGGAAGGCGCAGGACGCGGTGAAGGCGCTGACCGAGGGCCGCGGCGTAGACGCCGCGATCGAAGCGGTCGGCATTCCCACCACCTTCCTGCTGTGCCAGGATATCGTCGCGCCGGGCGGCGTGATCGCCAATATCGGCGTCCACGGCTCCAAGGTCGATCTCCATCTCGAGCGGCTCTGGTCGCACAACATCTCGATCACGACGCGACTGGTCGACACCGCGACGACGCCGATGCTCCTCAAAACGGTCCAATCGAAGAAGATCGATCCCAAGCTGCTGATCACGCATCGTTTCGCGCTGGCGAACATTCTCGACGCCTATGATACTTTCGGCCGCGCCGCTACGACTCAGGCGCTGAAAGTGATCATAGAAGCTTGACCACCGGGACCGACCCTGGCGCCCTGCCGCGCTATCGCTCCAATCTCCAGGGCGAGGTCGATGGCGCGGCGGTCTATGCGGCGCTGGCCGAGAGCGAGGCCGATCCGAAGCTGGCCGAGGTGTTCCACCGGCTCGCCGCGGTCGAGCAGGCCCATGGCGAGTTCTGGCGCAAGCGGATCGAAGCCGGCGGCGGCCATTTTTCGCCTGCTCCCTCCGCAAGCGCACGCATCCTCTCCTGGCTGGCGAAGCGATTGGGACCGGCTTTCGTCCTGCCGGCGATCGCGGCCAGCGAGGCGCGTGGCAGCACGGCCTATGACGC
Source organism: Sphingobium sp. MK2 (assembly GCF_040170545.1). Taxonomy (NCBI): domain Bacteria; kingdom Pseudomonadati; phylum Pseudomonadota; class Alphaproteobacteria; order Sphingomonadales; family Sphingobiaceae; genus Sphingobium; species Sphingobium sp. MK2. The sequence continues at coordinate 71,112 of NZ_JAZDXA010000006.1, read as the reverse complement.
ACAGCCCGAGGCGAAGGCCGCCGGGCTTCCCGGCGACGAGCGATCGCATGCCGTGCTGATGCGGGCCGCCGCCGGCAAAGGAGGTCTTTCAGGACCGACGATCGCGCTCCTCGAGGGACGCCACCGCGGCGGTGGCAACACATTGCGCGCCGCCGTGCTCGGAGCCAATGACGGCCTCGTCTCCAATCTCAGCCTGGTGATGGGTGTGGCCGGCGCCGCCGCGGCGGACAATACGCTGTTGCTCACGGGGCTTGCCGGTCTTGTCGCGGGCGCCTGCTCGATGGCGATGGGCGAATGGCTGTCGGTCACAAGCTCGCGCGAACTCTACCAGAGCCAGATCGCGACCGAAGCCGAAGAGTTGCGCGAGGTTCCCGAGGAAGAGGAGGAGGAGCTTGTCCTGATCTATCAGGCCAAAGGCATCGCCGAACCACAGGCGCGCGCGCTGGCGGAGCGGCTGCTGGGCAATGAAGGAACCGCGCTCGACACGCTGGCGCGCGAGGAGCTCGGGATCGATCCGGATCAGCTCGGCGGGTCCGCCTGGACGGCCGCGACATGGTCGTTCCTGCTCTTTGCGACCGGCGCGATCATCCCGGTCGCGCCGTTCCTGCTGCTCTCGGGGCGACCGGCGCTGATCGCCAGCCTGGCCGCCAGCGGCCTTGCCCTCGCGCTGATCGGCGCCGGCACGAGCCTTTTCACCGGCCGTTCCGCGCTGTTCTCGGCGGCGCGCCAACTCGTCATCGGGATTGCCGCTGCCGCAGTCACCTATGGTGCCGGGGCAATCGTCGGCGTGTCGCTCGGCTGACGGCCACGATGAAGCCGTCGCCAAGAGCCCGCGGAGTGAAACATCAATATGGAAGGACGCGAGCACGGGGGATCGACCCCTAAGTAACATTCCCGATTCTCCGGGCGCTTCCTGAGAGGGACAAGAATTGCGTCAACGGAGGGCGCCATGCACAGTGTCTCACTTCACCGGGATCCGGATATATCCACGCGTGAGACTATTCACGATCTGCGCAACCTCTTCGGCGTCGTGGCCTCCGCGCGGCACATGCTGGACGACAGGCCGACGGGCGATCGGCGGACATTGCTGCTCGACGCGATCGAGGACGCCGCGTTGCGCGGGGGACGACTTACCAGCGCGATGCTCGGGCAAGGCCGATCGGGAGGCGCCGCGACGCGCTTCGACCTCAACGAGCATCTCGCCGGTCTCGGGTCGCTGATGCGCGCGCGCGCCGGTCGGCACGTCGAAATCCGGTTCGAACCGGCCGTCGGCTCACTGCCCGTGAAGCTCGATCCCGCCGATCTGGACGCCGTGATCCTGGAGCTGGTCTCCAACGCCTGCGCGGCATTGGTGAGACCGGGCGTCATCCGGATCCGGACCAGACGGCTCGGAGGCCGCGTCCGGCTCATCGTCGCCGATAATGGCCGCGGCATGAGCGCCGCCGAACTCCACGCGGCGCTGCATCGATTCGAACAGCCCTCCGTGAACGGCTTCGGCCTCGGCCGCGTCCGGCATTTCGTCGAGAACGCCCATGGCCGCCTGCGTTTCCGGAGCAGCGAGAACCGCGGCTCCGTCGCTTCCCTGAACTTGCCGCTGGTCCTCAAGGTCGCCGGCGCTGAGACCGCCGCGACGGCCCCCGCCCGGTGGAATAGAATGACCCGCAAGGAGATCAGACATGAAAAGCGACAGTCAATTACAGCGTGACGTTCTCGATGAGCTGGCGTGGGAGCCGAGCATCGACCAGGCCGATATCGGCGTGGCCGTGACGGACGGCGTCGTCACACTTTCCGGATTCGTCAAAAGCTATCCGCAGAAGATGGCGGCGGAGAAGGCAACCCGGCGCGTTGCTGGGGTCAAGGCAATCGCCGAGGAGATCAAGGTGCGCTTCGCCTCCGATCCGAAGACCGCCGATCATGAAATCGCCAAGCGCATCCTCGACATGTTCTCCTGGAACGTCTCGATCCCCGACGACAAGATCGCGGTGAAGGTCGAGCATGGCTGGGTGACGCTCAGCGGCACGGTCGACTGGTACTATCAGAGCGACGAGGCGCGGAAGGTCGCCGGCAAGGTCAACGGCGTCGTCGGCGTCAGCAATCTGATCGAGCTGCGCAAGCTGCCGACGTCCGGCGACGTCAAGGACCGGATCGTGGCGGCGTTCAAGCGCAATGCCGATCTTGATGCCGCCTCCGTCACCGTGTTCACCGATGGCGGCAAGGTGACGCTGGGCGGCAAGGTCAGGGCGTGGAACGAGCGGCAGATCGCCGAGCGCGCCGCCTGGGCCGCTCCCGGCGTCACCAGGGTCGAGGATAATATCGTCGTCGTCTGACTGCGCCACGTCGGAAATCAGCGGCCGCCGGAATATCCCGGCGGCCGCATCTGCGCTGTCCTCTTCTAAACTCGGAGTTTCGTCGATCGCGCAGCCATCCGCACGGATAGGCTGCTCAGCCATCGTCCGGATGAATGTCGCCGAGAGAATATCGCCACAAATACTGATTGCACGGCGGCAAGGCCTCCTGCTTTGGTTGCCTTCGCTTGCAACACGTCGGACACTCTCCGGCGAAACGATGACATGGGCAGTTCGAGTGGGAGAAACGGCTTTTCCCCAGCCGATCCAGGACAATGATCTGATACTTCATGACTGACGACCTCACACTCGCCTTCCACGGAGCAGCCCGTACTGTCACTGGCTCCTGCATGGAATTCTGCCGTGACGGGAAACGGTTGCTCGTCGATTGCGGGCTCTTCCAGGGTTCCCGTACGCTCGAAGCGCTCAACCGGAGTGCCTTCCCGTTCGACGCGGAGGAGGTCGACGCGGTCATCCTGACCCACGCCCATATCGATCATAGCGGACTATTGCCCAGGCTCGTGGCCGAAGGCTTCACGGGCGAGATCTGGTGCACGGCGCCAACGGCGGATCTGCTCGAGTTCATGCTGGCCGACGCGGGGCGCATCCAGGAGAGCGACGCAACCCGACGCAATCGACGCAAGGATCGTGCGGACCAGCCAAAGATCATACCGATCTACACCGAGCAGGACGCGATGGCCGCGTGGCGGCAGACCCGGCCCGTTGAGCTCGAGACATGGTTTGAGATCCCCGGGTTCAGGGCGCGCCTTTGGAACGCCGGGCACATCCTGGGCTCGGCGTCGGTTGAGCTCGATGTCGGAGGGAGGCATGTCCTGTGTTCCGGTGACCTTGGTCCCGAGCATAAGGCGTTTCAACGCGATCCGGAGGGTCCTTCGGGGTTCGATCATGTCATCTGCGAATCCACCTACGGCGACCGCAAGCGCGACCATCTCACCATCGGCGAGCGCCGAACCTTGCTGGAAGCCGAGATCAAGGGGGCGCTGGCGCGCGGTGGCAATCTCATCATTCCGGTGTTCGCGCTCGAGCGCACGCAGGAACTGCTGGTTGATATCGCCGCGCTGATCGACGCCAACCGCATTCCGTCCACCCCTGTCTTCGTCGATTCCCCTTTGGCCAATCGCGCGACCAGCGTGTTCGCCAAATATGCCGGCTCGCTCGAGGACATGGAGGGCGAGAATGTCTTTGGTCACCCGGCTTTTCATTTCGTCGATGATGTCGCGGAATCGATCCGGCTGAACAGCTTGTCGGGCGCCATCATCATGGCGGCATCGGGCATGTGTGAAGGCGGCCGCATCCGGCACCATCTCAAGCACAATCTCTTCCGACGCGAATCCACGGTGCTGTTCGTCGGCTTCCAGGCGGAGGGCTCGCTGGGCCGGATCATTCTCGACGGCGCCGAGCGCGTGCGCATTTCGGGTGAGGACGTCGTCGTGCGCGCCCAGATTCGGCACATCGACACCTATTCGGCGCACGCCGATCAGGACGATCTGCTGGCGTGGATGGAGGCGCGGCGTCCTGTCGGGGGCAGTCTCTTCCTCTCGCATGGGGAAGCGACGGCGATCGGGACGTTGCGCCGCATCGCCCAGGCCCGCGAATTGAGCGCCTCCATCATCGTGCCGGAGATAGGCGAGGTGTTCCGGCTGCCCGTCGGCACGCCTGCCGCCCGGATCAAGACCGGAGACCCGGAGCTTCGGCAGGCCGTGGGTCGCGATTGGCAGAACAGCTACGCTGATTTCGCCGCCGGCCTGAAACGCGAACTAGCCGAAATACAGGATGCCAAGATCCGTCAGCAGGCGCTCGACGATATGCGGGCTGTTCTGGAGAGCTACAAGAAGGTCCGGGACAAGCGCGCCGCCCGGCGGCACTGAGAGACGATGATCCCACGGACTCGCGCTGGCTCAGGCCATCATCGTGCCTGTCTCCACGAAGCGCTGATGCCATGACAGGGCTTCGGCCAACAGGGACGGCGAGTGCTTGCCGTAGGATGACCGCAAGGCCCGCTCGAAATAGTCGGACAGCGCAGGCTTGTAACGAGGATGCGCGCGTTTCTCGATGATCAGTCGCGCGCGCTGCTTGGGCGAGAGACCGCGCAAGTCGGCCAGGCCCTGCTCAGTCACGAGTATCTGGACGTCCTGGTTGATGTGGTCGACATGGCTCACCTGCGGCACGATGGCGGAAATCGCGCCACCCTTGGCGAGCGAGGGCGTCATGAAGATGGACACATAGGCGTTGCGGGCGAAATCGCCCGATCCGCCGATGCCGTTCTGGATGCGCGAGCCCATGACGTGGGTGGAATTGACGTTGCCGTAGATGTCGGCCTCGATCAGCCCGTTCATCGCAATGCAGCCCAGCCGGCGGATCAACTCGGGATGGTTGCTGATCTCCTGTGGGCGCAGCACCATCTTGTCCCGAAAACGCTCCATGTCGGCGTTGAGACCGGCGGCGGCCTCGGGACTGAGCGAGAAGGCCGTCGCGGATGCCATCCGCAGCTTGCCGGTGGCAAGAAGATCCAGCATCCCGTCCTGGATCACCTCGGTATAGGCGGTCATGTCCTCGAAAGGGCTATCGACAAGGCCGGTCAGCACCGCGTTGGCGATGTTGCCCACGCCCGACTGGATCGGCAGCAGGGACGCGGGCAATCGGCCCTGCGCGACCTCATGGCGGAAGAAATCCAGCAGGTGACCGGCTATGGTCAGCGCGTCCTCGTCGGGCGCCTTGAACGGCAGATTGCGGTCGGGCGCGTCCGTTTCGACGATAGCGATGATCTTGGCGGGGTCGCACCGGAATCCGGTCTCGCCGATCCTGTCGTCCGGCCGCACGAGCGGGATCGGCACGCGGTGCGGGGGCAGCGCGGTGCCATAATAGATGTCGTGCATGCCCTCGAGCGCCGGGTTCTGCCAGCTGTTCACCTCGAGGATGACCTGGCTCGCCCTGTCCAGCCACGTCTTGTTGTTGCCGACCGACGACGACGGGATCAGCGAGCCGTCCGGCCGGATGCCACTGATCTCCACTAGCGCCGTGTCCAGCGGACCCAGGAAGCCCTGCCACGCCATCGGCGCGACCTGGCTCAGATGCATGTCGAAATATTCCATCTCGCCGCGGTTGATCTTGTCGCGGGCAATGGGGTCGGAATTATAGGGCAGGCGGAATTCGATGCCGTCTGCCTTGGCGAGCGCACCGTCGAGTTCCGGACCTGTCGATGCACCGGTCCAGACGCGGAGCGAGAAGGGGTTGCCTGCGGCATGCTCGGCCTCAATTCGCTCGGCAAGGGCGAGCGGGACCGCCTTGGGATAGCCCGAACCAGTAAAGCCGCTCATGCCCACTGTGGTGCCGGGTGCGATCAACCGGGCGGCATCCTGCGCGCTCATCAGCTTCGACCGCAGCGCTTCGTAACCAATACGTCGTTCCTTCACCGTCCCGAATCTCCGATCGTGTTCAAACTGCCTGCAAGCATTCATGATACCGGGCCCGTGCGCCAGCGCCGCGCGTCCGCATGGGCGCTTACGGCCCCGGCCTATCGCTCCGCCGCGATGCCAATTGCCGGCATTTCAAACCATCCCGATAAGATCGAGGGACGCGGTCATGCAGCCACGGCGGCCTCGTCATCAACGCGCGGACCTCGCTGGCCGCAATGCGAACCGCTTGAGGAACTCCGCGCTTGCCAGATAGCCGGCCACCAACAGCGCGATGGCGCCGAATATGGTTGCACCCGGTATCGCGAAGCCGAGCAGACCGGCCGAAGGCAGCAGCGGCAGCAGCAGCGCTGCCGCCAGGCCGGCCAGCGCGGTGACCGTCAGCACGATGTGAGGCCGGCTCGACCAGGCCGGGCGGGATGTACGGATCACGAACACGACGAGGATCTGCGTCATCATCGATTCCATGAACCAGGCCGTGCGAAACTCCGGGATGCCGACGTGGAAGACGCCGAGCAGAAGCGCGAAAGTCGCGAAGTCGAAGAGCGAGGAAAGCGGTCCCATGATCGCGGTGAAGCGTACGAGCCCCCTTATGTCCCATCCCTGCGGACGCGCCAGATCGCCGCTGTCCGCGGTGTCGAACGGGATGCCGATCTCGGAAAGGTCGTAGAGAAGGTTGTTGAGCAGCACCTGCACCGGCGTGAGCGGCAGGAACGGCAGGAACAGCGACGCGATCGCCATGGTCAGCATGTTGCCGAAGTTGGAACTCGTTCCCATCCGGACATATTTCATGATGTTGGCATAGGTCCGTCGCCCCTCCGCGACACCATCGGCGAGCACGCCGAGATCGGGCGCGAGCAGGATCATGTCGGCCGCCTCGCGGGCCACATCGGTGGCGCCGTCGACAGACAGGCCGACATCGGCGGCGCGGATCGCCGGCGCGTCGTTGATGCCGTCGCCGATGAAGCCCACCGTGTGACCGCGCGCACGGAGCGCGCGGACGATCCGCGTCTTCTGGTCGGGCGTGACCCGAGCGAAAAGGTCGACCTGTTCCACCCGGGCAGCTAGTGCTGGATCATTCAGCTTCGCGATCTCTTCGCCGGTCAAAATACCTTCGACCGGCAGGGCGAGCGCCGCCACGAGATGCTGGATCACGGGCGCCGCATCGCCCGAAATCACCTTGATGCGAATGCCCGCCGCTTCGAGCCGGGCGACTGCGGACGTGGCGCTCGGTTTGGGCGGGTCGACGAACACGCAATAGCCCGCGAACACCAGCTCGTCCTCTCCCCGGGCGTCGATTCGCTCTTGCCCGGCCGCCGGTTTCCATGCGATCGCGAGCAATCTCAGCCCCTGCGCCGCGCGATCGTCGCGCAGCGCGCACAGACGGGCGCGCAGCGCATCGTCGAGCGGCACGAACTCTCCCGATCGGTCCTGCGCTCTTGTGCACAAGGCGAGCAGCGTCTCGGGCGCGCCCTTGACGATCTCGATCCGCTCGCTTCCCTGCTCGGCAAGCACCGCGACGCGCCGCCGCTCGAAATCGAACGGCCGTTCATCCAGCTTGCGCCAGCCCTCGAGCGAGCGGCCGGTCATGTGGAGCAGCAACGCCTGGTCGAGCGGACTTTTCAGGCCGGTCTCGAAGCGGGCGTTGACCGCCGCCAACTCCGCCACCCGCTCGTCATCCTCGCCGTCGATGCCTGGGTGGCCGACGAGCGTGATCCGCGCCTCGGTGAGCGTGCCGGTCTTGTCGGTGCACAATATATCCATCTGGCCGAGGTCGTGGATCGCGGATAGCCGCTTCACCACGACTTTGGCTTTCGCCATCCGCTGAGCGCCGCGCCCGAGCGCGACGGTCATGATCATCGGCAAAAGCTCGGGTGTCAGGCCCACCGCGAGCGCCATCGCGAACAGGAAGGATTGCAGCGGCGGCCGCCCGAGCGCGAGATGGGCGAGCAGCACGAACAGCACGAGGAAGATCGTGAGCCTGACGATCAGCACCCCGAGCTTGTGGATGCCATGCTCGAAAGCAGTCGTCGGCTGTTTGCCGGCGAGCGAACGCGCGATCGCGCCGAAGCGCGTGCGCAAACCGGTCTGGACGACGAGCATTGTCGCCGTGCCGCCAATGAGCGATGTCCCGTGGAACAGCGCGTTGCGCGCGTCGGCCGGCGTCTCGGCGACCATGACGGGCTCGATCTGCTTCTCAACCGGATAAGGCTCGCCGGTCAGCAGCGCCTCGTTCACCTGCGCGCCGTTCGCCGCCAGGACGACGCCATCGGCGGGGACGAGATCGCCCGCCGCAAGCATGACGATATCGCCGGCCACCAACTCGCGCACGGGCAACTCGATCGGCTTGCCGTCGCGCAGCACGGTCGCATGAAGGGCGATCGCCCGCTTGAGCGCTTCCGCCGTCGCTTCGGCCCTGTGCTCCTGGACGAGATCGAGGGTGGTAGACAGCACGACGACGAGGAAAATGATGGCAAAGCTCGCCATGTCGCCGGTGGCCCCGGCTATGCCGGCGGCCACGAGCAGGATAGCGATCAGCGGATTGCCGAGGCGGCGCAGGAGGTCGAGCAGGAGATGCCGCTGCTTCGCCGCGGAGATCTCGTTCGGCCCGTCACGGTCGAGGCGCGCGGCAGCCTCATTCGACGACAGCCCGTCGCAGGTCGCGGCGAGCGTGCGGAGAGAATCGTCGGGCGTGGCTTGCCAGAACGCCTGCGGCTCGGTCACCACCGCTCCCGTCCGCTGAACCGCAGCAACGACAGGAACAGGTTCAGGAAATCGAGGTAGAGCGTCAGCGCACCCAGCACCGCAGCGCCATTGCGCCCGTCCGCGGCGCCCTCCTCATATTGACGCTTCAGCCGCTGTGCATCGAATGCGGTGAGCCCTGCGAACAGCAGGATGCCGACGCCCGAGGTGAGCAGATCGACAGTGCCTGAGCGCACGAACAGATTAAGCAGCATCGTCACGATGAGCCCGACGAGCGCGATCGTGAAGAAGGCGCCCAGGCCCGACAGATCCTTGTGCGTGACAGTGCCCACCAGAGCGAGCACGGCAAATCCGGCAGCAGCGGAAACGAAGGTGTAGCCGACGCTGTCGCTGCTGTAGGTGAGCAGCAAGCTGCCAAGCGACAATCCGACGAGCGCGGTGTAGAGGATGAAGATCGCGCTGGCCGTCGAGGCAGACAGCCGATCGACCCGTGCGCCGAGCAGGATCACCAGTCCCAGGGGCGCCAGCGTCACGATCCATCCAATGATGGTGAGCCCGTCGGCAGTGAACAGGGCGTCCGCGAGCGATCGGCTGTAGGCGGCCAGAAGGGCGAACGCTGCCGATAGGATCACGCCGCCGGCCATGTGGAGATAGACCGCGCTCATATAGGCGCCCAGCCCACGATACCCGCCGTTCGCATTGCCGGATGCCGGCCACTCAAATTCGTTGCTTCGATGGAGCATGCGCCGGTCCTCGCCTTGGGTAAAAGCTACACTTCTACCCTGTGTCGGCACGTCGCTGCGACCAATCCGCAAAGCTACGTAAGCTGACGGGCGGCCCGGGTCCGTAGGCTTACCTAATTCGTGGCGCTGCCGAAGTCCCTATGAGCCAAGTGGCAGGCAACGAGGAGCAGGCAGTGGTTTCGCTATCGACGCCCGACGGAACGGCAACAAACTGTGCTGGTGGTCCATATGACGGATGGGCCGAACTGTTCCTTCGCCCCACGAGAGCGGCCGTTGCAACCCTTACAGGCGGGCTGGCGCCGTCGTCGCTCGGTGAGGCCTTCGCAGACTGGGCGACGCATCTCGCCTTATTTCCAGGCAGCCAAATGCATATTGTTGCCGAGACCGTCCGCGAATTTATGTCGCTCGCCGGTGGTGAGTGGCGGACTGCTGCGTCCGCAGGCGCACCCAAGCCCCAAGCCGGCCCTCCAACGCGGGATCACCGCTTCGACGATCCTTCCTGGGAGGCATGGCCTTTCGATCTGATACGTCAGTCCTTTTTGCACAGCGAGAGGTGGTGGGATGAGGCGGCGTGCGATATTCTTGGGGTTACAGCGCAGCATCGGGCAATCATGCGCTTTTCGATCCACCGAATGCTCGACATGCTGGCGCCCTCGAACTTTGTCGCCACCAATCCGGTTCTCCAGCACCGCATTATCGAGACCGGGGGCGAATGCCTGATCGATGGTGCGGCAACTCTGATCCAGGACTGGCTCCGCTCGCTTGCGGGGGAGCGGCCGGCCGGCGCCGAATTCTATCGTCCTGGCGCCGACGTGGCGATCACGCCGGGCAAGGTGGTTTATCGGAACGATCTGATCGAGCTCATCCAATATGTGCCGACGACGCAGGCCGTCCGTCCGGAACCGTTGCTGATCGTTCCGGCGTGGATCCTCAAATATTATGTTCTCGACCTGTCGCCCGAGAATTCCCTGGTGCGCTGGCTCGTCGGGCAGGGACAGACGGTGTTCATGATTTCGTGGCGCAATGTCGGCGAAGGCGGTCGCACGCTCGACCTGGAGGATTATCGTCGGCTGGGTATCATGGCGTCGCTCGACGCGATCACCGCGATCACCGGCGCGAACAAGATCCATGCGACGGGCTATTGCCTCGGCGGGACCTTGCTCGCGATCGCGGCGGCGGCGATGGCGCGCGATGGCGACGATCGTCTTGCGACGATGACGCTGTTCGCGGCGCAAACCGATTTCAGCGAACCGGGCGAGGTCGGCCTGTTTATCGATGCGGCGCAGCTGGATTTTCTCGAGACGATGGCGCGCGCACGGGGTTATCTCGACAGCGCGCAGATGAGCGGCGCTTTCCAGGCGCTGCGCTCGAACGATCTTGTCTGGCCATATTTTGTCCGCGACTATCTCATGGGCGCACGCGGCCCCATGAGCGACCTGCAAGCTTGGCACAGCGACGCCACCCGCCTGCCTTTTGCAGCGCATAGCCAGTATCTTCGCTCCCTGGCTCTTGGTAACGATTTGGCCGAGGGACGGTACCAGGTCGACGGTCGACCGATCCCCCTCGAAAATATTCATGTGCCGGTTTTCGCGGTCGGCGCCGAAAGCGACTATGTCGCGCCCTGGCGATCGGTCTACAAGATCCATCGGCTGATGGGTACGGAGGTGACATTCCTGCTCACCACCGGCGGCCATGACGACGGAATTGTATCCGAGCCAAGCCATCCGGATCGATTCTATCGGTTGCTCGCACGACCGGCAGACGCGGACTGCGTCGAACCTGAAACCTGGCTGGCCCGGACATCGTCAGACGCAGGTTCGTGGTGGCCGGCATGGGCCGTCTGGCTCGATCTGCATTCAAGCCCTCCAAGCGTACCGCCGCCGCTCGGCGGTTCCGGCGTGAACTCCGGGGCGCTCGGGAACGCGCCGGGCAGCTATGTCCTCGAAAGCTGACGAGGCGACCGCAACAAAGCCGTCGGGCGCATGGCGGTCCTGGTTTCTCGGCATCATCCTTGTGGCGGCGCTGGTCGGGGCGGTGCTGCATTTCGGCGAGATAGAGAAGTTCGGCCGTCTGGTCGCTCGCGCCAATCTCTTCTGGTTGGCTCTTGCCGTCCTGTTCCAGCTTTCGACCTATGCCAGCGTGGCGGCGGGCTGGGCGGCGGTGCTGCGCAGCGCCGGCACATCACGCCCGCTTTCCTCGTTGATGCGCATCGCGCTCACCAAATTATTCGCGGACCAGGCGGTGCCAAGCGCGGGAATGGGGGGCAATGTTCTTCTCGTCGACCAACTCGTGCGGTTGCGCGTGCCGCGCGGGACGGCGGTGGCGGCGCTGCTCGTCTCGATGATCGGCTATTATGCCGCCTTCGCTTTCTTCGCGGTCTCCATGCTGGTCCTGCTATGGCTCCATGACAAGGCGACGCCGCTGATGGCCGGTGTGGTCACCACGTTTCTGCTGGTGGCGCTCGCCATTCCGTCGCTCGCGCTCTGGCTCAGACATCGCGGCAGCCAACCCTTGTCGCCCCGGCTCGAACGGGTGGGCGTGGTCCGTAACCTGCTCGGGATCGTCGGTCAGGCCCCAGCCCATCTGATCGGCGATCGCCCGCTTTTGGTTCGAGTCACAGGCTTCAATGCATTGGTCTTCCTTGCCGACGCCGCGACGCTCTGGGCCTGCCTTGACGCACTGGGAGGGCCCGCCGGTTTCGGAACTGCGTTCATTGCGCTGATCATGGCTTCGATCGTCGTGACGCTGGGCCCGATCCCGCTGGGTCTCGGCAGCTTCGAGGCGACGTCGACCGCAACGCTCGGTCTCCTGGGTGTGCCGATCGAGAATGCCTTTGCCGCCACCATGCTGCTGAGGATCCTGATATTGTGGCTGCCGCTTCTGCCCGGTCTTATGATGATGCGCTCGGTACTCAGGCGGCGTCCGCATCGGTCTCGGCGATCGTCTCGAACCAGCCCGCCCGGCAATCTTCCCGATTCTCGTAAGGTTTAGTACTTATCTGTGAAGTGGCTCATATCATGCTTATCATGGTCTTGATCAGCAAACAGATAGTGGTTCAAGACAAGCGTGACATTCATTTCCAGGCGCCATCTGCTTCTGGGTGGCGGTGCCGCTGCTTTGGGCATGTTACAACAGACGAACGGGCTTGCCGCCCTGCCAGGACCAGTTCCTCCGCGCCCGGCCTTGCTTCAACGCGCATTGAGTGCGCTGGACCGCCACCGCGCGACGATAAAGCATCGCGACGTGATCGGTATCGTGGATTTCAGCCAGGCGTCGCGCATTCCCCGGTTCCACCTCGTCGATGTGATGAGCGGGCGAAGCCAAAGTCTGCTGGTCGCACACGGGCGCGGATCCGATCCGGATCATAGCGGTTGGGTCGAGCGCTTCTCGAATTCACCGGGCTCGGCGGCGTCTTCAGCGGGCGCTTATCTGGTCGGCAACGGCTATTCAGGCAAGCATGGTCGCTCGCAGCGCCTGATCGGCCTTGACCCTGAGAACAGCAACGCCGAGGCGCGCGCCATTGTCATCCATGCGGCATCCTACGTATCGGATGATATAGTTCGTGCCACCGGCAAGCTCGGGCGAAGCCAGGGGTGCTTTGCTGTTGCACAGGCCGATATAGCCCAAATTCTCGGCCGGCTCGGCCCGGGCCGAATGATCTACGCGGCCAAGCTTTAGTCAAGCGACCAAGGCGTTCGCGGTACGCCGCCGTCGGTGAGGTCCGGACTCGGCTTCCCTGCACATTTCATCTCTTGTGCCGCCAAGAAGCTGAACCAGAGGGCCTGGCTTCGCGCCCGTGCACAAAGCCGTTCTCAATCATGGTCGCCATCGGGAACCCAGATGCTATGGGAATCGATCTGCAATTTCAGCAGCGCCCGCGAGGCTTCCGATCGCGCATCGATCTCGGATCGGCGGGCGTCGTTCGCCTGGCGGCGGGCATAGAGCAGGTCGACCAGATCGATCTGGCCCAGTTGATAGCCGCGCTCCGTCCGCCCGGCGGCGTCGGAAGCGCTCTGCGCCGATGCCTGCGCGCTTCGCCACGCTTCCAGCCGGGTGCGCGCATTCGACAGGTCGGCGTCGGCGATAGCCGCGACCGATCGCTGGATATTGGCGAGTTCGAGACGGGCGGCGTTTGCCTCCGCCGACGCCTGGGAGGCGGCTGCCCGGCGGTAGCCGCCTCCCAGCGGGATGGACGCCACCACGCCCGCGCCCCGCTCCATGCCGCTACGCTCACTGAACAGGCGGACACCGAAAGAGGGATCGGCGATCCGATCCGCTCGAACCCGTCGCGCAACGACGGCCAACCGCTGCGCCTCGCGGTCGGCGGCGCGGATCTCGTGACTGCGCTCGATCACCAGCGTCCGCATGGTTTCGAGTTTCTGTGGCGGCAGTTCGGGCAAGGCGAGTTCGGCTGGCTCGGGAGGAAGCGGTATCTCTGGAAAAGTCGCGACCAGGATCACGCGCGCCTGCTCGCCTGCGGAGAGAGATGCAGCGGCCTGGGCCTGCGCCTGCGCCAGTGCGGCGGAAGCCTGGTCGAGATCGAGCGCCGGGGCATCTCGTAGCTGGACGCGGCGACGCAAGGCGGTCAGGGCCGCTTCCAGCGAGCGCACCGTGTCGAGGTCGTTGCGATAATGGCTGCCAGCGGTCAGCCAGTCATGCCAGAGCCCGGTCAGGACCAACGCCGCCTGATGGCGCGCATCCTCCATCTGGTTCTCCGCAACCTCGACGCCCAGCGCGCCTGACTTGCGGTCGAGCGCCGCCTTGCCGGGGAGACGGAAGGGACGGGAGAGGGTTGCATCAAACTCGTCATAGCCGCCTTCGCGGTCAACGCTGCGGCGAATGTAGCTGCCCGCGATAACCGCTTCATGGGTGCCCTTATACAGCATGTCCCCGCGCGCACGGGCGACTTCAACCCTGGCGGCGGCGGCCATGACGGTCGGATGGTTGTCGAGCGCTTCGTTGACCTTCTCGACCGGCGGGAGGTCCGCGCGCTGGGCATGGAGCATGCTAGGCGCCAGCAGCGAGAGCATGGCGAGGACGAGAATGAACGGCCTCATGCGAGCCTGCCCCGCGCCACGACCGGAACGGCGCGCCAGCGAACCGGCAGGTCGCGCCTGGATTCGGCCACGGCCCGAACCAGTTCGGTCATCGCATCGTCCGCTACGATCAGCTCGATCGCACTTCGATCAAGATTGCCCGTCACGCGCTCGGCGGTGCGTGCGTCGCTGAAATCCCGGCCGCGCACCGCGATATCGTGGATGTGGATCGGTGCCTGTGATGCCGCGCGGATCGCCGCCACGACGGTTTCGACATCGCGGGTCGCGCAGTGAAAGGTCAGGAGCAGGTCAGGCATTTTCGGTTTCCCTGGCACTTTCACCAAAGCGCTCGAACAGGATGGGCAGGAGGACCAGCGTCAGCAGCGTCGAGGTGATGAGCCCGCCGATGACGACGATGGCGAGCGGGCGCTGGATTTCCGAGCCCGGGCCGCTGGCGAACAGCAGCGGGACGAGGCCGAAGGCGGTGATGCTCGCCGTCATCAGCACCGGGCGCAACCTGCGCTCCGCGCCAAGCCGGACGGATTCGGTCATACTGCGCCCTTCGGTGCGAAGCTGGCGGAAATAGGCAACCAGCACGAGACCGTTCAGCACCGCTATCCCCAGCAGCGCGATGAACCCGACCGAGGCCGGCACCGAGAGATATTCCCGCGACGCCCAGAGCGAGACGATGCCGCCCACCATCGCGAACGGGATGTTGAGCAGGATGAGGATCGAGGCGCGCAGCGACCGGAGCGTCGCTAGCAGCACGAAGAAGATCAGCAGGAGCGCCACCGGGATGACTAGCATCAGCCGGGTCGACGCGCGTTGCTGGTTCTCGAACTGCCCGCCCCAGACGATGCGGTATCCGATCGGCAGCTTGATTTTTGCCGCCACCGCCGCCCTGGCTTCGTCGACATAACCCACCAGGTCGCGCCCCGAGACGAACGCCTGCACCAGCGCGAAGCGCGAGCCGTTTTCATGGTCGAGCTTCACTGGCCCCTGGGTCCGCTCGACCCGCGCCATGTCGCTGACGCGAGCGAGAATGCCCCCGGGCGTGCGCAATTGCAGGTCGGCGAAGCGCGTTGGGTCCGAGCGCAGGCTTTCATCGCCACGGATCATGATCGGAACGCGCTTCTGACCTTCCGCGACAATGCCCGCGTGAATGCCCTCGACCTGGGCGCGCAGTGCATCCTGCATCCGGTCCACCGGCATGCCGAAACGCCCGGCCGCCGCGCGATCGATGTCGAGCTGGAGATAATCGACACTGTCGTTGGCGACGGTCAGCACTTCCGACGCCCCGCTTATGCTGGAAAGGGTGCGCTGGACCTGACCGGCGAGGTCAGCGAGCGTCGCGAGGTCCGGCCCAAAAATCTTGACCGCGAGATCGCCGCGCGCGCCGGTCAGCATCTCGGACACGCGCATCTCGATCGGCTGGGTGAAGCTGGGCTGGATGCCGGGCATGCCTTCCATAGCCTTGCGCATCTCGCCGACGACGAAGTCCTTGTCGCCGCGCCATTCCGACTGCGGTTTCAAGCGCACGAAGCTGTCGGTCTCATTCGGCCCCATCGGATCGAGGCCGATCTCGTCGGCGCCGACGCGGGCGATCACGTCGCCGACCTCGGGCACCGTCAGCAACGCGCGCTGCGCCGCCATGTCGCCCTTGACCGATTGGTCGAGGCTGATCGACGGGAGCTTGGTGAGCTGCACGATCACCGAGCCCTCGTCCATGGTCGGCATGAAGGTCTTGCCGACCGCACCATAAGCGATACCGGCGATCACCAGCCCCGCCGTCGCCAGACCATAGACCAGTCGCTTGCGGGCGAATGCCGCGTCCAGCAGCGCGCGGTAACGCGGCGAGATCCGGCGCATGATCCAGGGATCGCCGTGGTGGCCGCTCTTCAGGCCGAAGGAGGACAGCACCGGAACCAGCGTCAGAGCCAGCAACAGCGAGCCAGCCAGCGCGAAGACGATGGTCAGCGCGACGGGCGCGAACAGCTTGCCCTCCAATCCCTGGAGCGCGAGCAAGGGCAGGAAGACGAGCGCGATGATGACGATGCCCGCCGACACAGGAACGACCACCTCGTTGGTCGCCTGGAAGACATGATTGAGGCGCGGATGGTCGTCATCATGAGCCCGTCCGAGCCGCTCGACGATATTCTCGACCACCACCACCGCGCCGTCGACCAGCATGCCGATGGCGATGGCGAGGCCGCCCAGGCTCATCAGGTTCGCCGACAACCCCATGCCGCGCATGAACAGGAAGGTGATGAGGGCCGCCATCGGCAGGGTCGCGGCGACGATCGCCGCCGCCCGCCAGTCGCCCAGGAACAGGATGAGCAGCACGACCACGAGGATCGTCGCCTCGAGCAGCGCTTCCTCGACCGTGCCGATGGCGCGGCCGATGAGGTCGGATCGGTCGTAGAAGACATCGACATGGGTTCCGGCGGGCAGCGTCTTCTGAAGCTCCGCAAGCCGGGCGCGCACGCCGTCGACGACCTGGCGGGCATCGGCGCCGCGCAGGGCGATCACCAGCCCCTCGACCGCCTCGGCCTTGCCGTTCTTGCTGACGGCGCCGTAACGGGTGAGGCTGCCGATTCCGATCGTCGCGACATCGCCCAACTGGACGATGCGGCCATCGCGACTGGCGATCACCAGCGACTGGAGATCCTCCACCGTGCGGATCGCGCCGACCGCGCGGACGATCAGCGATTCTTCTCCGCTTGTCAGGCGGCCGGCACCGTCGTTGCGGTTGCCGCTTTCGATCGCAGCGCTGATGTCTGCGGTCGACAGTCCCGTGCCGGCAAGCGCCACCAGATCGGGCCTGACCTCGAACGTCCGCACGAAACCGCCCAAGGCGTTCACGTCAGCCACGCCGGGCACGGTCCTGAGCGCGGGCCGGATCGTCCAGTCGAGCAGTTCGCGCTTCTGCTGGAGCGAGAGCGGCCCTTCGATCGTGAACATGTAAACGTCGGACAGCGGCGTCGAGATCGGGGCGAGGCCGCCGCTGACCGACGCGGGCAGATCGGCCATCACGCCCGACAGGCGCTCGGCAACCTGCTGGCGGGCCCAATAGATGTC
Organism: Sphingobium sp. MK2; assembly: GCF_040170545.1. Taxonomy (NCBI): domain Bacteria; kingdom Pseudomonadati; phylum Pseudomonadota; class Alphaproteobacteria; order Sphingomonadales; family Sphingobiaceae; genus Sphingobium; species Sphingobium sp. MK2. The sequence continues at coordinate 53,773 of NZ_JAZDXA010000006.1, read as the reverse complement.
GGTGCCGTCGGTGAAGTCGATGGTGATGTCGGCAATGGCATATTTGGCGGTGGAGCGCAGGATCGCCTGGTTGGGAATGCCCAGCATCTCCATCTCGATCGGCGTGATGACGCGGCTCTCCACCTCCTCGGGCGTCATCCCTGGCGCCTTCAGGATCATCTTGACCTGCGTCTGAGCGATATTGGGATAGGCATCGACCGGCAGGTTCACGAAGGCCCATGCACCGAGGCCCGCAACCGTCAGCGCGAGAGCCAGCACGAGCACGCGATAGGATAGAGCCGCGGCGACCAGTGAGCGCAGCATTGGCCGGTTACCGCGACAAGGCGAGCGCTTTGAGCGCGCTCGTGCCGGCGATGACGACCTGCTCGCCGGGCTTCACGCCAGACAGCAGGATGGCCTGGCTTCCATTCGCCCCGCCGCTCTTCACGTCGCGCACCGCAAAGCCGCCCTTGGTGGCGACGAAGACGACAGTCCGGCCGTTCATCGTTGCGACGGCGGCAGCAGGCACGCCGACCGCGCCCGAGGGAGCCGGGCCGGAAATCAGCAGATTGGTCGCCCGCCCCGCCACGATGCCTGGACCGGCGGCGATCTCGGCCTTCACGCTGGCCGAGCGTGTTGCAGGATCGATGGTCGACCCCACCGCCGTGACGCGGCCCTGTATGTTCGGATCGATCCGCACCAACATGCCCGGACGGACCAGCCCAACCAGCCGCTCGGGCAGCTGGCCAAGCACTTCGTAGCGGTTCGCTGCATCGATCACATAAGGCGCGCTCGTGCCGTCCACCGAATTTCCGGTCTGGATCCTGGCCGTGGTGATGCGGCCGGCGATCGGTGCCGTCAGCGTGTAGCTGCCGCTTGCACCATGGCCGTTGACCATGTGCAGGATACGCGCCTTCTCCGAAACATCGGCGCTCGTTTCCACGGCGATCGCACTGGCCTCGTCGGCACGGGCGCCGGCAATGATGCCCTCACGACTGAGTTGCGAGAGACGAGCGGCATTCGATCGAGCGACCCCCAGCCGTGCGTTCGCGCGCGTCAGGTCCGCGCCCATCATCAGCACCTCGCGGCTCGAAATCACCGCAAGTGGCTGTCCGCGCCGCACCGTGTCGCCTTCGACGACCAGGGTGCGCATCACCACGCCCGGAAAGGTTGCGGCCACAGCCACGCGCGCATTGGCGGGCGGCTGGATCAGGGCGGGCACGATCGCGAGCGGCGCTTCGTTCGCCGCAACGGCGGGTGCAAGGCGGATACCGAGTTGCGCCGCCTGCCCGGCCTCGACGCGTAGATGGCCCGGCACCGCGCTCGCAGAGTCCACAGGGGGGCTGGACTGAGCGGCGGGCGACGCCGTGCCGGCACGGGTGGTCAACCACCACAGGCCGGCAAGCGTCAGCGCGATCACGGCGACGCCGGCAAGGATGAAGCTGCGGTTCAACATGGCTTTCGCCTAGCGGACGAAGCTGACGACTCCCTGACGGGAGTGGAACGTCAGGCGCCGGGAAAGCGCAGCGACAACTCGCGCCTGTCCGAATCGGTCGCGAGCATCCCGCCGTGCGCCGCCATGATCCGGTCGACGATCGCGAGGCCCAGCCCCGCGCCGTCCTTGCTCGCATGGTCGGCGCGGCTGTGGCGCCGCACAAGATCGCGCAGGCGATCGGGCGAAAGGCCCGGCCCCTCGTCTCGAACACCGATCGCCGCTCCGGGACCGACGCTGACATGGACAGCCCCGCCGGCGGGCGTCACGCGCACAGCATTCTCGATGAGATTGCGCAGGGCCGCCGCGATCGCCTCGCGCCGTCCACGCACGATCGGCGATTGCTCTCCAGTTTCGAGGGCGATGGTCTTGCCCGTCGCGATGATCCCCGGGGCCATGAAACTGACGGCGTCGGTCGCCACATCCGTCAGCGAAACGGCTTCCGGCACCAGTTGGGCCGCCGTGGCGGCGTCGATCTGGGCGAGCAGCATGAGTTGGTCGATCAGCCGGCGCATGGCCGCGACATCTCCCTTGAGACGGCCTGCCTCGGCGTGATCGAGCCGGTCGAGTTCAAGCGACAGCACGGCGAGCGGCGTGCGCAGTTCGTGCGCGACGTCGGCGGCGAAGGCCTCCTGACGCATTGCCGCATCGTCGAGCCGGGTGAGCAGATCGTTGACCGCATCGGTGAACGGCAACGCCTCGGAGGGCATTCGCGAGGTATCGATCCGGAAGCCGCGCTCATGCCCGCGTGCCGCCTCGATCTCCGCTGCCGCCTCTTCCAGCGGGGTGAAGGCCTGTCTGATGACCCGGAGACCGACGAACGCGACCGGCGCCATCAGGATAACCACCGGCAGGGCGACATGATCCAGCATCTCGTTGAGTGCGCGGGACGTCGCTTCGCCTGCGGCAAGGTCTGCGAACGACAGTCGATAGAAGAAGGCGACGGCCGCAAGCAGCAGGACCGTGCCGACCAGCCCGACCAAGCCCAGGCCACGCACCAGCCGTCGGGAAACGGACCGCCGATAGGTCATGCACCATTGTCCCGCAACATATAGCCCACGCCCCGGATGGTATGGAGGTTTCCACCCGCGCCGGCATCTTCGAGCTTGCGCCGCAGCCGCGATATCGCCGCTTCCACCGCATTGGGCGTGACGGGCTCGTTGAAATTGTAGAGCGCGTCCTCGATGGCTTCCCGGCGAACGACCGCGCCCGCGCGTCGCATCAGCAGTTCCAGCAGGTCGGCCTCGCGGCGGGACAGGTCAATCTCCCTGCCGTCATGGCGCGCCGTCCGCCCAGCGGTGTCGAACAGTAGCGGCCCGACTTGCAGCACGGTCTGGGTGCGCGGGCCGGGGCGGCGAAGCAATGCGCGAAGGCGTGCGGCCAGTTCGTCGATCTCCACGGGCTTGACGACATAATCGTCGGCGCCGGCGTCAAGTCCCGTTACCCGGTCCTCCAGCGCGCCGCGCGCGGTCTGGACGATCGCGGGCGGGACCTGCCGGTATCGCCGCCGCGCCGCCAGCCAGTCGATCCCGTCGCCGTCAGGCAGGCCCAGGTCGAGGACGATGGCGTCATAGGCCGCGCTGTCCATCGCGCTGTCCGCACCCGCCAGGCAACCGGCGACGTCGCACGAAAAGCCCCGGCGCTGGAGGCCGTCCGCGACCAGCTTCGCCAGCCGGTCATTGTCTTCGACTACAAGGACACGCATAAAATGGACCTCTCCAATATAGCCCGTTCCAGGGCTTCTGCCCCTGTTCTTTGCGTATATTGGCACGAGCGACATGGAGGTTGCGGCAGCCCGGGTCAAACCGCGCCGGGAGCTACGCTCAATCCCCGTCAGGATTTTCGCCGTGCCCGGCGGCCGTGTACTCGCCGCCCTGGCCTTCTCCCGCCTCGCCATGCGCCTGCGGGCTGAAGGCGGCGGGATCGAACCGCGTGATGCCGAACACCGCCGCGATGACGACCACGCCGCCAAGCACGACCGCCATGAAACCCGGGACCCGCGCATCCCGCGCTCCCGGGTAGAGTGCGGTGCGCTTGCGACCCGTGACCATCGCTCTGGCGAGGTTGTCGCGAGTGACCAGCGACATCACGAGAACGGCGGCGACATGGATGCCGACCAGCGCCAGCATGCCGTAGGCGAGCGCTTCGTGGATGTCCTCGTCCGCTTTGCCCGCATCGACCTGGATGCCGGTCCACAGGACTGCGCCGACCGCCGCGAACAGGGCAAGCACAGCAAGCGCGCCAAGCGGATTATGCCCGACCGTGCGCTCCGGATGGCCGGCCACGAGGCCACGGATATGCGCCACGATACCCGAAGGCCGGATGAAATTTACGAACCGCGCATGCTCGCCTCCGACAAATCCCCAGATCAGGCGAAACGCAAGGAGCACGGCCGCGACCCAGCCGGCCGCCATGTGCCAGGCGGCGATCGGACTGTCACCTTCCGAGGATAGGAAGGCCGCTGTTATCGCAGCGACGAGCAGCCAGTGAAACAGCCTGAGCGGCGCGTCCCAGACCTTGAATGTATTGCCACCAGCGGGGTTTGCCACGAGCATCGACATCTCCTTTGCCCAATCGCATAGGGCCGCTTACTGACGACAGCCTGACGGCCGCGACAATGATCCCTTAATGGGCGTCCGCTGCACGTGCGCGAAGACACTCGCGGCGGCTGAAGCTATCAGCGATGATGCTGAGCGGCCGTTCTGACGTTCCCCGAGCACGATACGCTTCGTTTGGGCAAGCAATGACGCGTTGCCCGGCGAGCAGCTCTATTCGCCGCACATCGGCAGCGCGCATTGTGGGCGGCACACGCGTGACAGCCCTGCGAAACGGCTATGGCGACAAACGGGAGGAAACAGATGATGATAGGTGTTGCCGGGCCTGATCAGGTTGTCGGCCGAAACGGCGAGCGGCAACTTAAAATCCCGAGACCGCTCGCTCTTGCGTGTCGGAAACGGAACGCTATCTCGTTGGACAGCGTTTCGATTGATCCGGCAGCCGTCGGCGAGCGGATATGTGCGTCTTAGCATTGGCGTGGCGCGCGCACCCAAATTGGCGCCTCGTCGTTGCCGGCAACCGTGACGAGTTTCACGCGCGCCCTGCAGAACCGTTACGACGATGGGACGAGCCCGATCATGTGCTTGCGGGCAGGGATCTGCTATCGGGTGGCACATGGCTCGGCGCCTCGGAGCAGGGACGGTTTGCTGTGGTCACGAACCTGCGAGGCTTCGGGCCGTCGGAGCCAGGCCGACCGTCCCGCGGCCTTCTATTGAAGGATCTGTTGGCGGGGGAGGGGCGATATGCCGAACCAGCCGACGCGGACCTCGTGGATTTCAATCCGTTCAACCTCATCGTGGTCCAGCGCGGCCAGGCCGAATTCTGGTCCAACAGGCCCGGTCCCACGCGGCGCATCCTGCCGCCGCAGGTCTATGGTCTGTCCAACGGCGCGCTGGACGAGCCCTGGCCCAAGACTGTTCGCCTCAAGGCCGTTCTTCGCAACTGGATCGGCGCCGGCGCGCAGCACCCCGAGAGTCTTCTGGACGGACTAATGGAAGAGACCCTTACGGAACCGTCCGATTGGCCGGTCGGCCCATCTGACGTGGTGCAGGAGCCACCTCTTTCGCCGATTTTTATCCGCGATCCGGTTTACGGGACGCGGTGCAGCACCTTCGTCGCGATTGATGGTGTCGGGCGCGGCATCATCTTCGAGCGTCGTTTCGGCGCGAGTGGAGACAGGGAGGGTGAAACGGCCATCCCATTCTCGTGGCCGCGTTGAGGCTCTGAGGTGCGCCGCGGCTGGATGGAGGATCGCATCAGCCCCGGAGGCTTGCGCAGGACATTCGCGGACATGCGCCAACCATCGCCGGTCCAGCGGCCGGCCGCCCCACACGCCGCACCTCGCGGGAGGTGAAGCTTTCGATAGGATTCAGATTACGGGGACCGCCGATATCACTCGAATGTCCCCCGGCTCGCTCCGCCGGGCCGCGACAGCCTTCGCCTTTTCGACTGCCAGCAGTCCGCGAAGAGTCGTCGCTTTGCATGCGTCGGTTTCGCTCGCGAGCAGATTCTCGAACCGCTCGATATTGGTCTGGGTAACAAATTCCTTCATGGCCGCTGTTCCTTCGGAACGCTGCCCGGACCTGTCCGAGTCGTCTGACAGATCATAGCATGGCCCGACCCAATGGGCGCTCACATATGCCGAGAGTTCGCATCTCGGTCTCCATTTCCGCGTACTTTCACATCCACATCGGTGCAAAATCTCAACGGGCGTTGCTTTGTGCGGAGATTCGCTCTCTCGCGTCGGCGTTCGCGCAAGCAGCCGATAGCGTTGCCGCCGCGCCTCCCGCAGACTGTGCCCCGGTCGGCAAACTTCCCAAGCCGGCCTACGTAGCATTCCCAATGCATGTCGGTCCTGCGTTTCGCCACAACGCATGCTTCCCCTTGAATTCGCACCGCAGGAGAAGACCCGATGACCTATCCCCTCGATCAACTGACCGCGACTTCTGAGGCTAATGTCCGCCTCGCGACAAGCATGGCCGAGACGGCCCGCCAGGCCGGCGAGGATTGGATGGATCTTGCGGGGAGGGCGTTCACGCATGTCGGCAAACCGGCTGAGACCAATGGCAAGGCCGGATTTTTGCCTTTTTCGCTGATCGCCCCGGGCAATCTCGGCGAAGGCGTTCTTGCCTCCATGACCGAGAGCCGGGAGCGAACGACCCGGACGCTCGCCAGCGCGTGGGAAGCCTGGCAGCGCTCCTTGGCTGATGCCTGGAATCCCGCGAAGCTGCTCGCCGGCGCGGCCAGGAACGCGGCGTCGGCCAACCCGCAGCCTGCCGCCTGACGGCGTGGCTCCCGCCGGTCGTCAGGCAGCAGATTCACGCTCACATGATGCGATGCGCACCATGTGTCTGCCCAGCTGTCCAGCGGCCGGTATCGTGTCATCGTCCAATGAGCGTCTTCTCGGACAAAGGGGCCACCGCGCGAAGCTGATGGCTCGGCCGATATGCCCGGCAGGATCGCGATGGTGAGCAGGACGCCGGATTTTACACCCCTCATCGATCTGGTTGCCCAGCCGGGCACTGGTCCGGTGCGCGTGCGCCGTCCGCTCTATCTCGATCTCCTGCCGCCCTGCAATCATGCGTGCCCGGCAGGCGAGGACATCCAGGGCTGGCTCGCCCATGCCCGGGCGGGTCGCTACCGTGAGGCCTGGCTGACGCTGGTGCAGGATAATCCCTTGCCGGCCATTCACGGGCGGGTCTGCTATCACCCGTGCGAGGTGAGCTGTAATCGCAAGGACATCGACAGCGCGGTCTCGATCCACGCAGTCGAGCGCTTCCTCGGCGACGAGGCCGCCCGGGAAGGCTGGCGCCTGCCTGTCGAGGCGGCGCCCTCCGGCAAGCGCGTGCTGATCGTCGGGGCCGGGCCGAGCGGTCTTTCCGCGGCCTATCATCTGGCGCGGCTGGGTCACACGGTGGAAATCCGGGATGCGGGTCCTTTGCCCGGCGGGATGATGCATTTCGGCATCCCGGCCTACCGGCTGCCGCGCGAGGATCTGATGCGCGAGGTGCAGCGGATCGAGGCGATGGGCGTCAGCATCGTCCTCGATCACAAGGTCGAGGATCTGCTCGCGGAGAAGGATGCCGGCGGCTTCGACGCCGCGTTCGTCGCGATTGGAGCGCATGCTTCCAGGCATGTCGACATTCCCGCGCGCGACGCCGCGCATGTCCTCGACGCGGTCAGCCTGCTGCGCGGGGTCGGGGCCGGCGAACACCCGAAACTGGGGCGGCGGGTGGCCATCTATGGCGGCGGCAACACGGCGATGGATGCCGCCCGCACTGCCAGGCGCCTGGGCGCCGACGAAGCCCTGATCATCTATCATCGCGACCGGGCGCATATGGCGGCCCACGCTTTCGAGGCCGAGGAGGCGCTCGAGGAGGGCGTGAAGATCCGGTGGCTGACCAGCATCAGGGACATCGCCGGCCCGAGCCTGACGGTCGAGGTCATGGAGCTGGGGGCCGACGGCACGCCACGCGGTACCGGCGAAATCGAAACGCTGACGGCGGACACGCTCGTGCTGGCGCTGGGGCAGCAGGCCGAAAGTGGTTTCCTCGCGAAGATCCCCGGTATCGAGGTAGCGGCGGACGGCACGGTCGTCGTCGCCCCGAACATGATGACCGGCCATCCTGGCATCTTCGCGGGCGGCGACATGGTGCCGAGCGAGCGCACCGTCACCGCCGCCGTCGGGCACGGCAAGAAGGCGGCGCGCGCCATCGATCGCTGGCTGCGCGGCGAGGACGCGCGGCCCGCGCAGCCGCGCCCCGTCGTCGGCTTCGAGATGCTGCATCTGCCGATCTACAGCGACGCCGAGCAACGCGCGCAGGCCACATTGCCGGCCGCGACGCGGTCCGCCGGATTCGAGGAGGTGGTGGCCGGGCTGGGCGAAGCGGACGCCCGCTACGAGGCCCAGCGTTGCCTGTCCTGCGGCAATTGTTTCGAATGCGACCAATGCTATGCGGCCTGCCCCGAGCAGGCGATCGAAAAACTCGGTCCCGGGCTGCGCTACCAATTGCTTTACGATCGCTGCACCGGATGCGGTGTCTGTTACGAGGCCTGCCCCTGCCATGCGATCGAAATGATCCCCGAAGTCGCGGCGAGCTGACGGAAGGTGTGATGCAGCCCGATATGCCCCGCACCGAGATCATGGACGGCAACACCGCGGTTGCCCATGTCGCCTATCGGATCAACGAGGTGTGCGCGATCTACCCGATCACGCCATCCTCGACGATGGCCGAACTGGCCGATGAATGGTCGGCGCGGGGACTGACCAACATCTGGGGCAATGTGCCGGTCGTGCAGGAAATGCAGAGCGAAGGCGGCGCTGCCGGTGCCGTCCATGGTGCGCTGCAGTCCGGTGCGCTCACGACGACTTTCACGGCATCGCAGGGGTTGCTGCTGATGCTGCCCAACATGTTCAAGATCGCCGGCGAGCTGACCTCGACCGTGTTCCATGTCGCCGCCCGGGCGATCGCGACGCAGGCCCTTTCGATCTTCGGCGATCATTCCGATGTCATGGCGGTGCGGACGACCGGCTTTGCCCTGCTGTCGTCCGCCTCGGTGCAGGAGGCCCATGACGCAGCGTTGATCGCGCAGGCGGCGACGCTCGAGGCCCGCATACCGTTCCTGCACTTCTTCGACGGCTTTCGAACCTCGCACGAGCTCAACAAGATCAGCCTGCTCTCGGATATCCAGATCCGCGCGATGATCGACCAGGATCTCGTTCGCGCGCACCGGGCCCGGGCGCTGACACCCGAGCATCCCGTGGTGCGCGGCACGGCGCATAATCCGGACACCTTCTTCCAGGCGCGCGAGACGGTGAACCCCTATTACGCCCGCCTGCCCGCGATCGTGCAGGCGACGATGGATCGCTTCGCCGCGCTGACCGGCCGCGCCTACCATCTGTTCGAATATACCGGGCCGAGCGACGCCGAGCGCGTGATCGTCTTGATGGGCTCCGGCGTGGCGACCGCATGCGAGACGGCGGCGTTCCTCGGAGCGCAGGGCGAGTCCGTCGGCGTGTTGCAGGTGCGGCTCTACCGCCCCTTCGCGACCGAGCAGTTCCTGCAGGCCCTGCCCGAGACCTGCCGCGCGATCGCGGTGATCGAGCAGACCAAGGAACCGGGCGCATCGGGCGAGCCGCTCTACCAGGACGTTGTCGCGACGCTGGCCCAGGCGGTCGCAAGCGGTACGCGCGCGGCCATGCCGCGGGTGATCGGCGGACGCTATGGTCTGGGATCGAAGAACTTCAGTCCGGCGCAGGCGAAGGCCGTGTTCGACGAACTGAAAAGCGCCAATCCCAAGCACGGCTTCACCGTCGGCATCGAGGACGACATCGCGCAGACCAGTCTTGCGGTCGATCCGGATTTCTCGCTCGAGCGCGAGGATGTCGTGCGGGCCCTGTTCTTCGGGCTCGGCGCCGATGGCACGGTCGGCGCCAACAAGGACAGCGTCAAGATCCTCGCCGAGGATGCCAACAGCTATGCTCAGGGCTATTTCGTCTATGACTCGCACAAATCGGGCGCGCAGACGATCTCGCACCTGCGGTTCGGAAAGCATCCGATCGGATCGAGCTATCTGATCGAATCGGCCAACTTCATAGCCTGTCACCAGTCCGGCCTTCTCGACCGCCTCGATGTGCTGCGGCTGGCGGTCGATGGCGGGACATTCCTGCTCAACACGCCGCATGGGCAGGAGGCCGTCTGGCATCATCTGCCGCGCTCGCTCCAGCGCCAGATCGTCGACAAAAAGCTGCGCTTCTTCGTGATCGACGCCTCCCGGGTCGCGCGCGAGGCGGGCCTGGGCGAGCGGATCAACACCGTGCTGCAGACCTGCTTCTTCGCCATTTCCGGCGTGCTGCCGCGCGACCAGGCGATCGGGCGGATCAAGCACGCGATCGAGGCGAGCTACGGGATCAAGGGCGCGGGCGTGGTGCGCGCGAATTTCGCGGCAGTCGACCATGCGCTGGCCAATCTGTTCGAGGTGGCGGTGCCGTCCACCGTGACGAGCCTGTTCGAACGACCGCCAACGGTGCCGTCGCGCGCGCCGGCGTTCGTCCAGGAAGTGACTGCCAGCATGATGCGTGGTCGCGGCGACGATCTCCGCGTCAGCCAACTGCCGGTCGATGGAACCTATCCTTCCGGAACCGCGGCGTACGAGAAGCGGAACATCTCGGAGAGCGTCGCGCTCTGGGATCCGGACGTCTGCATCCAGTGCGGCCAATGTGGTTTTGCTTGCCCGCATAGCGTCATCCGTTCGAAATATTTCACGCAGGATGCCTGCGACGGCGCGCCGGAAGGGTTCAAGCACGCGCCGGTCAACTCCCGCGGGAACCCTGAGGTTCGCTTCGCGCTGGAGGTCTATCTGGAGGACTGCACCGGTTGCGGCATTTGCGTCGAGGTCTGTCCCGCGCACAGTTCGCGCGAACCGGGCAGGAAGGCGATCAACCTTGCGGACAAGGCGCCGATCCTTGAGACGGGGAAGGCCAGCATCGCCTTCTTCGAAACGCTGCCGGTCAACGATCGCGCGCGCGTCGATTTCGCCAATGTGCGCGGCGTGCAGTTCCTCGAGCCGCTGTTCGAATTCCCGGGCGCCTGCGCCGGCTGCGGCGAGACGCCCTATCTCAAACTCCTGTCGCAGCTGTTTGGCGATCGGTTGCAGATCGCCAACGCGACCGGCTGCTCGTCGATCTACGGCGGCAATCTTCCCGTCACGCCCTGGACGAAGGATGCTTCCGGCCGCGGCCCCGCCTGGTCGAACTCCCTCTTCGAGGACAATGCGGAGTTCGGGCTGGGCTTCCGCCTTGCGGCGGACAAGCACCTCGATCTGGCAAGGACGTTGCTGCTCGACCTGGCCGCGAGCCTGGGCGAGGAGGTCGCCCGGGCGATCCTCGACGCGCTGCAGGAGCGCGAGTCGGACCTGCGCGCCCAGCGCGCCCGTGTCGATGCCCTGAAACAAAAGCTTGCCGCGCTGGATGACGAGCGGGCCCGTGATCTTCTTTCGGTCGTCGATCATCTCGTCAGGCGGAGCGTCTGGATCGTCGGCGGTGACGGCTGGGCCTACGACATCGGCTATGGCGGCCTCGACCACGTCCTGGCGAGCGGACGCGACGTCAATATCCTCGTGCTCGACACCGAAGTCTACTCCAACACCGGCGGCCAGGCCTCCAAGGCGACCCCACTCGGCGCCGTCGCCAAATTCGCGTCCGCGGGCAAGCGGGCGGCGCGCAAGGATCTCGCGCTGCAGGCGATCGCCTATGGCGACGTCTATGTCGCCCAGGTTGCGATGGGGGCCAACCCCCAGCATACGCTGCTCGCAATGCGGGAAGCCGAGGCTTATCCGGGTCCGTCGCTGATCATTGCCTATAGCCATTGCATCGCGCACGGCTTCGACCTCCGCCATGGCATGAAGCAGCAGGATCTGGCGACCGCCAGCGGCTACTGGCCGCTGTTCCGTTTCAACCCGGCGATGCGCGCGATCGGTGAAAGGCCGTTCCTGCTCGATTCACCGGGGCCGACGATAGCGTTCAAGGACTATGCCTATAACGAGTTGCGCTATCGCGCGCTCGCCCAGAGCGATCCGGCCGTAGCCGCGGCGCTGCTCGCCCAGGCACAGCAGGTCGCTGACGAAAAATATCGCCAATACGAGGCGCTCGCGAACCGCGGTGGCGATGCCTTCCATCCCGAAACACGCGAGGTCAGGCGACCGGCTGTCGCGCCAGCCAGGCGCGACCATTCGGGCGAGGCGGGATGACGCGGCCCGTCGCCTGCAACCGTTCGTTCCCGCGCACGCGTCTCGCGCGCGCCAAGGGGCAACATCGCTCTGGCGTGGCCGCATGGGGCCGGTCGTGGAACGGTTCGTGCCGGGCAGGCTCGCATCTGGCGCCTTTGACCGGGAGCGGCGCATGGACCTGACCACCCACTATATGGGATTGCGCCTGAACAACCCGCTGATCGCCTCGGCAGCGCCGCAGAACGGGGAAATCAAGACGCTGCGGGCGCTGGAGGACCATGGCGCGGGTGCCGTGGTGCTTCCCTCGATCTTCGAGGAGGAGATCGACGCCGAGCGCCACGCGCTCGAGCGGCAGGGCCAGCTTGCAGCGACCGGTTCGGCCGAGGCCCAGAGCTATTTCCCGCTCTATGGCGGGTACGGCTTTGGACCGGAGCGCTATCTCGACATCGTCCGACGCGCGAAGCATGCCGTCGCAATACCGGTGATCGCCAGCCTGAACTGCGTGTCCGGCGAAGTCTGGGCCGAATACGCCCGCGATCTTGAACAGGCCGGAGCCGATGCGATCGAACTCAATATCTACTTTATCACGGCCGACCCGGCAGCGGACGGTCGCGCGGTCGAGCAGCGCTATATCGACACCCTGAAAGCCGTGAAGGCGGTCGTCGCCATTCCCGTCGCGGTCAAGCTCAGCCCCTATTTCAGCGGCATGGCGGCGATGGCGCACGCCCTCGCCGGCGAGGGCGCGGACGCTCTGGTGCTGTTCAACCGCTTCTACCAGCCCGACATCGATCTTGTTACGCTTGAACTGAAACTGGACCTCGAGCTCAGCACGCCGGCGGAGATGCGGTTGCCGCTGCTGTGGATCGCGGTGCTACACGGGCGGGTAGGGGCCTCGCTTGGCGCAAGCACCGGCGTCGAGGCGCCGGGCGATGTGCTGAAATATCTGCTGGCGGGCGCCGATACTGTGATGACGACCTCGGCGCTGCTGCGGCATGGCATCCCGCACATGAAGACATTGATCGAGGGACTGACCACGCTGCTTGCCGCGCGAGGTGTCGCCTCGCTGGCCGATGTGCGCGGCAGAATGAGCCAGCGGCACCTCAAGGATCCAGCGGCGTTCGAGCGCGCCAACTATATCCACATCCTTCATGGTCACCCGGTCCGCCGCGATGGTTGAAACGCGCACCGGGATGAGCGCGGGACGCCTCATGGCCCAGGCGGCGCGATCACTCCCAACCGGTTTTGCCGGCGTCCCTCCCCATCGTGGCTGAATCGCCTCCCGCCCGCGCCCTGTCACGCGCGATGCCGTCGGGTGTCTGGATGCTGGGTTTCGTCAGCATGTTCATGGATATTTCTTCGGAGATGATCCACGCGCTGCTGCCGGTCTTTCTTGTGACCACGCTTGGTGCGTCCGCGCTGACCCTCGGCCTGATCGAGGGCATCGCGGAAGCCATCGCCAATGTGACCAAGCTGTTTTCAGGCGGGCTGTCGGACTGGCTCGGCCGGCGCAAGCTGCTGACGACGGTGGGTTACGGTCTCGCCGCCCTGACCAAGCCCGTTTTCCCGCTCGCCGCGACGATCGGCTGGGTGGTCGCGGCGCGCTTTATCGACCGGATCGGCAAGGGCGTGCGCGACGCGCCGCGCGACGCCCTCATCGCCGACATTGCGCCGCCTGACCTTCGCGGCGCGAGCTTTGGCCTGCGTCAATCGCTCGATACGGTGGGCGCCGTCGTCGGCCCGCTTGCCGCAATCGCGCTCATGGCGCTCAGCTCCGACAATATCCGCCTGGTATTCTGGATCGCCGTAGTCCCGGCTCTTGCCTCGCTCGGGATCATGATCTTCGGCGTCCGCGAGCCGCCGCAACACCATGCCGAGGGGAAGGAGAGACTCCGGCTGTCGGATGCCGGTCTCATGCCGGTCGCCTTCTGGATGGCGACGGGCATCGCGATCATCTTCACCTTCGCACGGTTTTCCGAGGCCTTTCTCATCCTGCGCGCCCAGCATACGGGCCTGCCGCTTGCCTTTGTCCCGAGCGTGATGGTGGTGATGAACATCGTCTACGCCGGCTCGGCATATCCGGCGGGCGTGCTGTCCGACCGCATCGGCCGGACAGGTCTTCTCGCTATAGGCATCGCCTGCCTGATTGGCGCCGATCTCATTCTCGCCTTCGGCACGACGGTCGCCGGCGTCATGCTGGGCGTGCTATTCTGGGGCCTGCACATGGGGCTGACCCAGGGGCTCTTCGCCAGCCTCGTGGCCGATACGGCGCCTGCGCGATTGCGCGGGACGGGCTTCGGCATCTTCAGCTTCGCTCAGGGGATCGCCATGCTGGTCGCGAGCGTCGTCGCGGGTGGCCTGTGGGACGGATACGGGCCTAAACTAACATTTGTTGCGGGATCCTGTTTCGCTGCGATCGCGCTGATCACACTCCTCCTGTGGCGCTGGCGGATCGGCAAGAACGCGGTGGGGTCCATGTAGCCATCATGGCCGTGCGGGATCCGCGGAAGGCGCGCGCGCTTGGCCGAGTATTCCTTTTGCGACCGCATAGCCTTCGGACCGGCTGGCCTCGATCGCCACATCCGAAAAATCATAGTCGCCCGAGGAATGCTCGTCCGATTGGCCGGTCCGCACGAACCGGGTGATCCTCGTCGGCGCGCCGTCCCCCATGAGCTGGATATAATCGGGCAGATGCTTGACCCGGGCCGCGCTAGCGGGATCGACATAGCTGAGAACATGGTCAATGAGCCTGCGATAGCTGTCGACCGTCTCCCGGTAGTGCAGATCGCTCCGCACCCGCTCGGAATAAACGATCTCGTCGCGCCGGGCCAGAACCTCGATCATGTTGGAGGGAAGCGCCCGCTGTCCCGAATAAAGGTCGACGATGAAGACCCGCTTGCCGTCCGGGCCGCAGCGGTCGACGACGAGATCGAGCGGCGAGTTGCTGATAATGCCGCCATCCCAATAGGCCTTGCCGTCGATCACCGTCCACGGGAAGCCTGGCGGCAAGCTGCCGCTCGCCACGATATGGTCCGGCGTGAGGTCATCGACATAGCTGTCGAAGACCTCGAGTTCTGCGGTCGCCACGTTGACGGCGCTGATCAGCAGGCGCACCGGGCTCGTCTTGAGCGCGGCGAAGTCGACATGTTTCGCGATCAGCTGGCGCATGGGCGTCGTGTCATAATAGCTTGTCCAGGCCACGGGCCATTCCAGCGGGGTGAACGGCGCCAGCCACCTTGCCCTGAAGAAATTCGGCACACCGCACGTCAGGATCTGGGCCGCGGCCACCGTCTGCCGGAAAATAGCGGGCGAGAGCGCCGAGGTCAGCACGGCCAGTTCGTTCCAGAAGGCTTCCAGGGCCTGCGTCGCCTGCCGGGGATTGCTGGCAATGACGGCGCCATTGAACGCGCCGATCGAAACACCTGCGACTATGTCCGGGAAAAGCTGCTCTTCCTCCAAGGCCTTCACGACCCCGCATTCGAACGCGCCCAGCGCGCCGCCGCCCTGCAGGATCAGCGCGGTCTGCGTCGGGATATGTTCGAGCGCGAAGTCGGCCTCCCGCAGGCGCTCCTTCACCGAGCCGAGGTTGACCCGATAACGGATGAGCCCTTCGGCAACACGTGTCTCGTCGGCGGGTCGTCCGGTCGAGAACAGCGCGCGCGGCACATCGCCCTTGAGATAGAACATCGCGAATGAGCCGTCGTCCAGCGAGCCCCGGGTAATCCATTCGTCGGCTTCCTCGGTCGCACCCAGCACGTTGAAGCCGATGTCGCCGACCTCGCAGAAGAAATAGGAGACTTCGTCATATCTCAGGCGTCGGCCCAGCATGTTTCGCGCGGCGAGGCGCGCCTGCTTTATGGCATTGTCCCAATGCTCGATATGGCGCCGGCGCGCGAAGACCGGATCGTAGAAGCTCGTGACGTCTCCTGCCGCGAAAACATTGGGCACGCTCGCGCGCAGCAGCGCGTCGATGGCGACATAGCCGTCTTCCAGCGCGATCCCGCTGCCTTCCAAAAAGCCGCTGGTGGGCGAAACGCCGATACTGACCACGACCAGATCACACGCTATCCGTCGACCGGCGCTCGTTTCGATTTCCTCGACCGTCGTACTCCCGTGGAACGCGATCGCGGTGTCGTTCAGCAGCACCGTAGCGCCCTGGCTCTGCACACGGCGTTCGAAATGGGCCGAAAGGTCCGACGCCTCGAGATGGGGAAGGAGCACGCTTCCGCGCTCGAGGACGGTGACGTCGAGCCCGCGCGCCACCAGCGACATGGCAATCTCCATACCGAGAAAGCTGGCGCCGATGACGACCGCGCGCTTTGCCGTCCCGGCGGCTTCGCGGATGACATCGGTGTCGGCCTTGGTCCGTAGCGTGTGAACGCCCGCGAGCGCCTCTCCCGGAACCCCGAGAGACTTCGGCGTCGCTCCCGTGGCGATCAGAAGCTTGCCGTAGGCGATTCTTTCACCTGCCGCGGTCCGCACGATCTGGCTGACGGTGTCCACGCCGACCACCGGGCTGTTGAGCCGCAGTTCGATGTCACGCTCGTCGTAGAAACCTTTCGGATGGACGAAGATCCGTTCCTCGTCTTCACGTTCGGGCAGCAACTGCTTGGATAAAGGCGGGCGATGATAGGGCGGTAATTCGTCCGCCGATAGTATGAGAACAGAGCCGCTCGCACCCTCGGCGCGCAACGTCTCGGCCGCGATCGCGCTCGCGACGCCACCGCCGACGATGAGAAAGTCAATGTGTCGGGATGCGCTGCTGGCGGTGTTGTCGGCCATCGCGGTCTCTGTCTTCACAGCTGCTCCCAGTTTCGAGTCGGTTCATGTGCGGACATTGCCGGCCGGTTCTTTGCGGCGGCCCAGGAGCATAAGAAGGAGATCGAAGGTCTGCGGGCAATGCGCAAAAGTCCTTAGATTTCCGGCGAGGGGCGGTTGGAAGCGTTGGGGGAACGGATGGTCATGCGTGAATCATTGTCATCTGCGGCAACGACCAAGGGCCGAGCCGCCGTCGCGGTTTCGTAAACTTACGTATGCCCGCACCATCATGCCCGGGCTAACTTCTTGTTCGAAATCGCGGATCACCTGCCCTGTGCCGGTGCCCACCTTCAACAATAGCTGGGATGCAGTGTCCTGGTGGATGATGTCAGGATGGAAATATGGCTTGGGTCGCCAGGTTGCTGCTGATCATACCCGCGCTGATCGCGGGCTGGTTCGTGTCGAAAGAAGATCCCCGCTTCTGGGTCGTGGCCATGGCTATAGCCCTCGTGTTCCTGGCGTTGACCTGCCTCGTCGCCTTTTATGTGCCGCCAGTGCGCCTGTGGCCGCGCCGTCGTGGACGGTGAGGTCGTCAATCGGCCGTCGATAACCAATGTCGTCGACACAAAGAATGATGTCGCAAGCAACTCCGAAGGTAGAGCGAAATCCATGACCCCGGGAGAATTCGACTGTGCGACACGGGCATCACTACCAGCACTCACCCGTTATGCGCGACGGCTCACCAATGGCGCCGACGGAGCCGAGGATCTGGTGCAGGAGGCATTGTCGCGAGCATGGAAAGCGCGCGAGCGCTTCGAAACCGGAAGCAACTTCAAGGCATGGACCTTCACGATCCTGCGCAACCTCTTCCTCTCACATGTGCGGCGCGAGCGCAGGAAGGTCGATTGGAACGATCTCGCGATGCATAGCTTGCCGGTTTCGCCACCGGATCAGGAGATTGGCCTTCTGCGCGAGGAGTTCGGCCAGGCTCTGGCAGCGCTCTCCGAATCCAACCGGCAGGCGCTACTTGCCGTGGTCGAGGACCAACTCGCCTATGAGGACGCTGCCGAACAATGCGGCGTATCACTGGCAGTTCTGAAAAGCCGGGTTCACAGGGCACGGATTGCCATGCTCGCCTATCTTGGCGGGACGCATCGATCCCAACTCCAGAAATCTTCACCCCCCTATATTCATCGCGGCTTTGTCAGCCCTCCCGATGCGAGGCGATTGCCGAACAAGATATCGTTCTGCCGGGCGGCTTGAGCATGGAGGCGCTTGGTCACCAAGTCGCCTTCCGGTGGATGTCAACGTACGCGGCGACCATAGCCTCATCATAGTTGCGATAGTTGCGCTGAATGGCATCCGCACGTTGCTTCTCTGCAGCGAGCATCGCCGCACCCTGTCGGTTGAGAATGCGCACCTGACGGCGTTCGATCTCCTCCTTCTCGTCGGTCACGCCATCGACCGAAACGCTCGAGTCGATCTCCACTGTCTGGATGGCTGCGTTCGCTCCGGCAGGTTCCTTCGGAAAAGCCATCCCGGGCGTCTGGGCGATGAGGTGAGCGCCGCTGGTCCCTGCGACCAGCATGGCCCGCGAAGAGTCGAGCGGGTTTCTTCTCAGGTATCGCCAGCTGACCTTGTCTGACCTATATCAGCCTGGTCCGTAAGGGCGACGGGCCAAGGACATAAGACCGTCGAAGCGGCTGGGAGCAGCGACTCACTCGTTGCCCCATTGAGCCAAGCCCGCCGCCAGTCCTCGCAGGCCGTCCTGCTCCGCTCCATCGTCTCCAGCCGCCATTCCTCCACATCGGCGACGATATCATCCCATTGACCGCCGCGAACATCTGTCTGACTTTCGGCATTGGGCTGGAAAAGTCGCTGCATCACCGCATCCGATTCCGTGGAACATTCGATGCTGATCTTTTCGCTGATCTGGACGAAGCGTTCCCAGGCAGCACGCGCGATATCCGTCAGGACAAGGCCAAGCTGGAAGTTCAGCTGGCCAACACGGACGAACTCATCGACTGGCGAGGCCATCTTCATCTCCCGCTTGATATCAAAATCGATACGATATCGCCCGGTCGTGGGCGGCAGGCGAAACCCCGGATCCTGCATCGCGCCTGGCGCATTTCCACCGTTGCGCCACCGACCATCCGAGCATCTGCACAAATTGTACGATCCGGATCTTCATCATCGCTTCTGATTGATCTTTGACTAGCAAGCTTTGCACGTCCAGGTCTCTACGTGCTTTTCCGCAGGGCTCGATCTTTTCAGGGTGGTTCGGACCCGATTCGGCACGCCACCATTCGACATCCGGCCAGTTTCGCGAGACGCTCCCAGCGGGATCGCCGAACGTTCTCACAATGTCGGATGGGCAGAGGATGCCGCCGGCTCTTTCTTGCACCCACCCAAGCGGGCGCAGAATCGTCTTTGTGCATCGACAATGATCTCGGGAGTGACATCGCTCACCGCCTTCTCAAGTGCCGGAACCATGAGCGTGCGGCCCTTTTCGAGCCAGGCGCGACCGGCACTGCTCTCATAGAAGGCGTTAATTCCCATCAACTCTTCCACTGTGAAGGCCGCCGCGCAACTCTCGCGAAGCCTTGAAAGGACGGGGGCCTTCGCGGCCACCATCGCCTCTCCCAATGAGTCGCGATAGGCGGAGATTGTATCTGTGTCGTCGGGGAAGGCGGCGGACAGCGTCCGGAAGGAGTCTTCGACCGCTTCGCGGATGTTGGCGTCCATGACCTGATCGAAGCCGGAGAGCGCAATCGAGCGGGTGCACAATGCCCGACGCTGCGAAATGTCGTTCTCCGCAGCAGCGGCCTGGGCCGGAGAAATCGCCGGAGAGAGGGAAGCAGCGAGTATCAGCGCGGAGCCAAGCCAGAGGCGGCTATAGGCGGAACATCCGGCACGAGCGCGAGTGTTGTGGGTCACGATGATGGCCTCTAACTTGCCATTCTGGACGGCGTCAGGGTTGCGAGATAGTCGATGCGGCTTGTCCACGGTCACGACTTCATGCTTCCCGTGGACAGGGCGTTTTACCGGCAGCGGACGTCGTTTTGCTCGATCGATCGGCCGGCAAGCGCGCCCAGCGCGCCGCCGATCAGCGTACCGGCGGTACGATGGCGACCGCCGTCGATGATGTTGCCGAGAATCCCGCCGCTCGCGGCTCCGATGATGAGACCGGTCGTCCCGTCACTCCGCTTGCAGTAATAGCGTCCATCGGATCCGCGATAAACCTCGTCGCGGTCGGACAGGCGACGCTCACCATAACGGGGATCGTCCCTGTAGTAACGGGCCGCGTCATACTCCGTCGTGTAGGGATCGCTGCCGCGCCGACCGGTCGTGTCAGGATGATCGGCGCGCACGGCGGCTTCATAACGATCGCGCTCCGCCTCGTAGCGGGCGATCTCCGCGCGATAGCGTTCCTGGGCGTCCGTCCATCGCCGCTGATCGACAGCGCTCTGTGCGAGCGCAGATCCGCAAACCAGGGGGAGGGCGGCGAGTGCAAGCGCGGAGAGTGCGATTTTCCATCCGCGCGCCCTTGAAGCGCTTCCCGGACAATTGATTATTGCCGCGTCGGATCGGGTGGGGCTCTCGTTCATGAGAGGAACCGGGGACATGACATTCTCCTCGTTCGGGCGGGATCTTCACCGAACGATTACAGGGCGCCATGCCGCCCCAGTATACGCAACATTACCGAACGATCAGGACTTGGCAGGTTTGACCAAAGCGGAAGGCAGCCAGTCGGGGTGCCGCGCCACAGAACGCATCGTCGCGTGGATATCAATGTCAAATGGCTGGAATCCTCTATAGATCTTTCGGTCCGGATACCATCGTCTCCCCCGGCCACCTCCTGCCTTAGTGCAGTCCCCACCCGAGCGCGCGGCCGCCACCTCCAGCCTCTCTCGTTAGCGTATCATCGATGCAGTGACGACTTGTCGGCAGGGCTACTGCGCCACGGGAACGGTCCTCGTTCAATCATTTCCCGCTGTCGCCGGCTATTCCAGACGGCGCCGGTCACCGTTCCAACGGCGAAGCCGAACTATCGTCGTTCCGCAGATAATCTGCGAGCCAATCGAGCAGCGGACGCTGGCTTATGAGCATGCTGGGCGAGGCGCTGGAGAGAGCGAACCAGCGCGCTTCATCGATCTCCGGGAACGACTGCATCTTGCCGGATCGCGGCGGCCATTCCATTTCGAATAGATTGCTCTCCACGGCGTGGATATCGACCTGCTGCTCAAGAGCGAATGCCTCGACAAGCTTGCCTCCCGCCTGCCTCAGCTGTCCAAGCCGATGGAACTCGCCGGTAAGGCGGATGCCGAGCTCCTCCTCGACCTCGCGCCGGGCCGCAGCGGATGCGTCCTCGCCCGGCTCGATCAGGCCCTTGGGAATCTGCCATGATCCAGCGTCCTTGTTACGCCAGAAAGGCCCACCTGGATGGACAAGCAGGACATCAACCTCCGCACCGCGGCGCCTGTACAGCAGAACTCCCGCGCTCATCGGCGCCATGACGCTGCCTGTCGGACGACCGCGCTCATGCGCCGAGCAGATGCGCCGCGACGGTGCGGCGATGCGGCCGTCGCCGGTGCTCGAACAGATAGATGCCCTGCCATGTGCCGAGCGCCAGGCGCCCATCGATCAGCGGGATGGAAAGCTGCACTTGCGTCAACGCAGTCCGCAGGTGCGCCGGCATGTCGTCCAGACCTTCATCGTCATGCGCATATACTGACGGGTCTTCCGGTGCGATCCGCGCGAAATAGGCCTCGAGATCGGCGCGTACCTCGGGCGCCGCATTTTCCTGGATCAGTAGCGATGCCGAGGTGTGGCGGCAGAACAGGGTGAGCAGCCCCTGCCGAAATCCCGCTTCAGCGACCCAGTCGGTTACGTGCCGTGTGATCTCGACGAGCCCCTGCCGCCGCGTCGAGAATTCGAGAATGGTCGCGACCTGCTTCACGGGCCAACGTTGGCGCCGCAGCCGTGCGTGCGCACCTCTTAATGCGGCTGGAGGGAAAATTCGACAGACCGGCGGGTGCTTGCTCGTCTTCCCCAGCCACGCACGGGACGATCCACCCTGCGCGTCGGCTAGGTGGGCGGCGACCGATAGGTTCAGCAACAGGTGGTCGATCCGAGCCCGCCGCGTTCGCGCATTGGTGTTCCCAAAACAGTCCGTAAGCTGTGAGACGTCTCGCCAGGGTGGATCATGCGCGAGCATTGATCCGGGCTTGCTCCAGCAGGTCAAAGTGGCCGCACCTGTCGCAGGCACAAACACGGCATGGTCCTGGGTTCCGGCTTGCAGACATATCGGCGGGTTGGCGTGGCGTTGAAGTCGCCAGCGGGAATGACCCGGAAGCCGGGCTGGGCATGCCCCGATGGAGCAAGCTCGGCCTGATATAGTGGATGCTGAGGCAGGATCGCGGGGAAGCCCGCGCCGAAGCCTGTGGATCGATAGGTCTGGCATGAACCGATCGGTCGCGGATCGAATTGGATCGAAGAACAGGTGCTGTTGGTCCAGCTCGATAAGGCGACTGGCGCGCGCCCCCGTTGATGCATTGCTCCGAAGAATCGACCGAAGGCGCAGCTTCGTTCGCAGTATGATCTCCAAGCGGCCAGATGGCGGCAGCTGACCTCCAAAGCGTAAGGAGGGACGGAAAGGTCGTCCGATGGGCACTATGAGCCCGGCGCCTTATCCGCGAACTGGTCGAAGGCCTCCACCGCCTGCGCCGCGTACATCAGGCTCGGACCTGCACCCATGTAGAGCGCCATGCCCATCACCTCCATGATCTCCTGGCGCGTGGCGCCATTCTTGACGGCCGCCTGCGAGTGAAAGGCGACGCATCCGTCGCAGCGGATCGCAACCGAGATGGCGAGCGCGATCAATTCCTTGGTCTTGGTGTCGAGAGCACCCGCTTCGGTCGCGGCGCGCGCCATTGCCGAGAAGGCCTTTGTCACCTCCGGACTGCCGAGCCGCACTTCCTTGATCGCTCCGGTCAATTCCGAGGCCATGGCTGGCCAGTCCTTGTGCATTTTCTTTCCTCCAGGCTTCAAAGGCGTCCGAGCAGCGCTGCAACCCGATAGGCTGCGACGATTCGGTCGGTGCGAGCGCGGGTGGCCCCCGCTTCGGCGGCAATCGCTTCGCGCTCGGCGTCGAGCAGATCGAGTTGCGGCTTCATACCCACCCGCACCTCGTGACGGACGCTCTCGAGCGCCTGCGCCGCCGCCACGGCCTGGTCGCCCGCGGCCTGCTCGACCAGCTGGGCAGTGCGCACGTCCTGGAAGGCCGATATGACCTGTTCCTCGACCTGCATGCTGGCGGCCCGCATCCGTGCGTCAGCGGCACGGACCTCGCTGCTCGCTTCGGCGACCTTGCCCGACACCCGGCCGCCGCTGAAAAATTCCCAGCGCGCCCGGATGCCGACGGTCGCGCTGTCCGCGCGATAGTCGGGGAAGAACTGGTCGCGTACCGTTCCGGCTTCGGCAAAGGCGCCGACGGTCGGCAGTCGCTCAGCGCGTGCGCCCCGCGCTCCTGCCTGCGCTGCGCGCAAGCCGGCCTGGGCCTGGACGAGCAGAGGGTTGCTCCGCATCGCCTCCTCCATGGCATCATCGAGCGTCGCGGGCAGTGGCGGATTGGCGGGCAACAACTGCAAATCGATGGGCTCAAGGCCGGTCAGATTGGTGAAATGCGCGCGAGCAGAGACCTGCATGCCCTGCGCCCGGGCCAGCCCGGCGCGGGCCTCGGCCAGGCGCGCGCCGGCCTGCGCAACGTCGGTGCTCGGGCTCTCCCCTGCCCGATAGCGCAGCCGTGCCTGGCGATCGATCTCTGTGGTCTCGGTAAGCAGCCGTTCGTAGAGAGTCAGCATGCGCGCCGCAGTCAGCACGTCGCCATAAGCCTGCGTTACGGCCATGGCGAGCTGAGCCCGCGCGCCGCTTTGCCCGGCCTCTGCGCCCGCAATCCCTGCGCGCGCGCGATCCATGCCCGCGCCAAGCCGCCCGCCGGTGAAGAGCGGCTGCTCGACCGTCACCTGCGCCGCGCGCGGCGTGACATTGGCGGCGCCCAGCCCGAAGAAATTCTGGGGATCGAGGCGGCCATAGCCGATCGTCCCGCTCAGCGTCGCGGTCGGAAGCCGTCCCGAACGCGCCTGCTCGAGGCGCGCCTTGGCCGCGTCGGTCTCCGCATCTGCAACCACGATCTCGGGCGCATGGCGCATCGCCGCCGCAATCGCTTCCTCGAGTGTCGTGGCGTTGGCCGCCGTGCTCGCCATCAATGAAGCGGCAAGCCCCAGCGTCAGGCGAACGAGCCGGCGGGATCGGTTCATTTGAAGGCAGTCCCCGGCCGGACGCCCATTGCCTTGAAGACAATCGCGGCGGGGCAAAAGCCAGTGAAGCTCGCCTGGATCATGTTGATGCCCGCAAAGGCCGTGAGCGCTATCCACCAGGGATGGACGGTGAGGGACAGGACGACGCCCAGAAGGACGACACATCCGGCGAAGATCATGACGGCGCGATCGAGAGTCATTGTGGCATTCCTTTGCTGGTCGAGAGTGGGGTCACATCCGCAGCTTGCGGATGCCCATGACGTGGAGGGCGAGCTTTTCGTAGAAGGGCTCGCTCTCTCCCTTGCGCACCTTGCGCAGGAAATATTTCTCGAAGCCGATCTTGGCGAGATGGACCCATTTGCCGCTCGCCGCCCAGTTGACGTTGCGTGGCGGGATTTGCGGCTGCGCGACGAAGGCGACGCCGCCATCGCCGAAATCGGCGAGGCAGACAGCGTTCCAGGTCGCTTCCGCGGTGGGTTCCTTGCCGTCCAGGATCATATCGAGGTTCGCGGCGATGGCGGTCACCATGCTTTCGATCATGAAGCCGGTCTTGGGCACACCGACCGGCACCGGCGTCGGGCCGGTCGGCGGAATGGCGACGCAGACGCCCAGCGCGAAGATTTCCGGAAAGGCCGGGTTGCGCTGATGCTTGTCGACCAGAATGAACCCGCGCGGATTGGTGAGCCCGGCGATGTCGCGAACGGCCGGAACGCCACGGAACGCGGGGAGCATCATCGAGAAAGCGAACGGCAGATCGTGGGTCCTGGCGACCGCGCCGCCCTCGGCGATCTCCTCGAGGTGCATCATGCCGGCCTCGACCTTCGCGACGCGCGCATTGGTGATCCATTTGATGTGCCGCTCGCGCAATACGCTTTCGAGCAGGGACTTGGTGTCGCCGACGCCATCGAGGCCGAGATGGCCGATATAGGGCTCGGCGGTCACGAAGGTCATCGGCACCTTGTCGCGGATCTTGCGGCGGCGCAGTTCAGTGTCGAGGATCAGGGCGAACTCATAAGCCGGACCGTAGCAGGACGCGCCCTGCGCCGCGCCAACCACGATCGGTCCCGGATTTTCGACGAAGCGGTCGAACGCCTCTGCCGCAGCGGACGCATGCGCGGTCTGGCAGATCGAAACGGTATGACCTCCGTGCGGCCCCAGCCCTTCGATTTCATCGAACGCTAAATCAGGCCCCGTAGAAATTACAAGATAATCGTAATTGATGGACGTGCCGTCGTTGAGCTCCAACCGCTTTTCCGAAGCATGGAGACGCTTCGCGCCGACCCCCGTGAAGCCGATCTTCTTCTTCGCGAAGATGGGCGGAAGGTGTACCTGAATCGCCTCGGGCTCGCGCCAACGCACGGCGACCCAGGGGTTGGAAGGCACGAAGGAATATGTTTCCGAGTCGGAGACCATCATCACTTCGGCGCGCCCCTTTACCGCGGCGTTGATTTCATAGGCGGCGATGGTGCCGCCCAGCCCGGCGCCCAGCACCACGATTTTCGGCTTATCCATGACTTCCTCTCGCACTTCTCAAGAACTCGCTTGACGGAATATAATGATTACATGATATATGCAATAAGCAAATTGAAGGAGAATCTCATGTTTGGTTTCGGAAAGGCCAAGTCCCATCGTGAGCTCCGGCCCCTGGAGCTCAAGACCATGCTCGCGGACGGCTCCGCGCTGCTCATCGACGTGCGCGAGCCGGACGAATTCGCAGCGGGCCACATCGCCGGCGCAGTGAACATGCCTTTGTCGACCTTTTCACCGCGTAATGTCCCGGATGCAGCCGGGCGAACGGTCGTGCTTCAATGCGCGGGCGGCAAACGCTCCGGCATGGCACTGGACCGTTGCGTGAAGGCCGAGGCGGCGATCGATACGCATCTGGGCGGTGGCATCGGCGCATGGAGAGACGCTGGCCTGCCAATCGTCAGCGGCAAATAAGAGCGAAAGGGTCGGGGATGCGCGCGATGACGAAATGGGTCTGGCTTGCGAGCGTTTCGCTCGCCTTGGCGTCCTGCGGCGGCAAGGAAGCGGCCGACCAAGCCTCCACGACGCTCCCCGCAGGTGAGTCGCTGAAGCTCGCGGCAAGCGACATCGCTGACATGAAGGCAGTGGGCGCCGAGATCACCACGCGCGATTCCGCCGAGGCGCTCGCCCGAATACCGGGCACGCTTGTCAGCCTTTCGGTCCGCGAAGGCGATATGGTCGAAAAAGGCCAGCGCATCGGCACGGTCGTCGATGCGCGCCTCGGCTACGAGACCAGCGCTTATGGTGCCCAGGTCGCCGCGGCACAGGCCGAGGCGGCGCGCGCGCGCGGCGACCTTGCCCGCATCCAGGATCTCTACAACAACAAGGTCTATGCCAAGGCGCGCCTCGACCAGGCGGTCGCCATGTCGCGTGCCGCCGACGCGCAAGTCGCGGCCGCACGCGCGCAGCAAGGCGCAAGCGCCAGCGTCGCCGGGCAAGGTGCGATCGTTGCGCCGGCTAGCGGCCGGGTGCTGCGTGCGGATATCCCCGCCGGATCAGTCGTCGCGCCGGGCATGTCGGTGGCGACGATCACCGCCGGCCCTCCCCTCTTGCGGCTCGAGCTGCCGGAGTCGCTGGCCGGACAGGTGCGCAACGGCGCGCAGATATTGGTAGCTGAAGGCGATCTGCCCGACGGGTCGCGTCAGGGCCGAGTGACGCAGGTCTATCCCGCCGTCACCGGGGGCCGGGTGCGTGTCGATGCGACCGTGCCCGGCCTTTCCACGCAGCTTGTCGGGCGGCGCGTGGGCGTCTCGATCGAAGTCGGGCGGCGCAGCGCTCTCGTGGTGCCGCGCCGCTTCGTCTCGACGCGCTATGGCATCGACCAGGTCGATGTCGTGACGGCCGATCACCGGGTGAGCGCCGTACCCGTCCAGGTGGCGCCCACCACCGACCCCGACAGGATCGAGATCCTGAGCGGCGTTGCGGCCGGGGACACACTCTTCCTGGCGGGCGCGCGCAAATGAACCTCGGCATCTCCGGGCGGCTGACCCGCGCGACCATCATGTCTCCGCTGACGCCACTCTTCCTGATGGCGGCGATCGCGGTCGGGCTTCTCGCGCTCTTCTCGATTCCCCGCGAGGAGGAGCCGCAGATCAGCGTGCCGATGGTCGATATCCAGGTGATGGCGCCCGGTCTCGCCGCAGCCGACGCCGTCGAGCTTGTCGGCATTCCGCTCGAGACCATCGTCAAGAGCGTCGATGGCGTCGAGCATGTCTATACTCAGGCCGAAGATGACGGCGTGATGGTGACGGCGCGCTTTGTGGTGGGATCAAATCCCGAGGACGCAGCGACCCGCATCGACGAGAAGCTGCGCGCCAATTGGGACCGGATTCCGGTTGGAATCCCCGATCCCAAGGTCACGGTGCGCGGAATCAACGACGTGCCCGCGATCGTGCTGACGCTCACGCCCAAGCCCGGCGCCGCCGGACAATGGAGCGATCAGGCGCTCTACGATCTTGCCACCAAGCTGCGCACCGAAATCGCCAAGGTCGACAATGTCGGCCTGACCTTCCTGACTGGCGGACGTCCCGACGAGATCCGGATCGCGCCAGACCCGGCCAAGCTCAACCAATATGGCGTACCGCTCGGCAGCGTCATCGAAGCGGCCGGCCAGGCCAATCGGAGCTTTCCGGCCGGCAGCATCCGCGAGGGCGGCAAGGCGGTCTCCGTCACGGCCGGCCGCACTTTGTCCTCCGCGCAGGAGGTGGGCATGCTCACCGTCCGCTCCGCGCGCGGCGCGCCCGTCTATCTGCGCGACGTCGCCGCCGTCACCCAGGGACCACGCGAGGACCAGTCCCGCGCCTGGCGCTGGGCGCGGAGTGGCGACCAATGGTCGAGCGCGCCCGCCGTCAGCATCGCCATCGCCAAGCGGTCGGGCGCCAATGCGGTTGTCGTCTCCGACGCCGTGCTGTCCAGAATCGAAAGCCTTAAGGGCAAGCTCATCCCCGATGGGGTCGATGTCGCGGTCACCCGCAACTATGGCGCGACGGCGAACGAGAAGGCCAATGAGCTGCTGTTCCATCTGGCGCTGGCGACCATCTCCATCGTCGTCCTGATCGGCTTTGCGATTGGCTGGCGCGAGGCGGCGGTGACCGCTGTCGTCATCCCCACGACGATCCTGCTCACGATGTTCGCCTCGAACCTGATGGGCTACACGATCAACCGCGTCAGTCTCTTTGCGCTGATCTTCTCGATCGGTATCCTGGTCGACGACGCCATCGTCATGATCGAGAATATCGCGCGCCATTGGGCGATGCCGGACGATCGCACGCGGACGCAGGCCGCGATCGAGGCCGTGGCCGAGGTTGGCAATCCGACCGTGGTGGCAACCTTGACCGTGGTCGCCGCCTTGCTGCCGATGCTGTTCGTCTCCGGCCTCATGGGCCCCTACATGGCGCCGATCCCGGTCAACGCCTCGGCGGCGATGGTCTTTTCCTTCTTCGTCGCGGTCGTGATCGCGCCCTGGCTGATGGTCCGCTTCGCGCGCAAGGCGCTGGCGGACGGAACGGCGCATGGCGGCCATGCGCATGACGAAAGCGGTGGAAAGCTCGGCCGGCTCTATGCCCGCGTTGCCCACCGCGTGATCGACAGCCGTACCTCGGCGCGCAATTTCCTGATCGCGGTCGGCATCGCCACGCTGCTCGCCTGCTCGATGTTCTATTTCAAGGCCGTGACCGTGAAGCTGCTGCCCTTCGACAACAAGTCGGAGCTGCAGGTGGTTGTCGACATGCCCGAAGGCACGAGCCTGGAGGCAACCGGCAGGACGCTCGAGGACGTGGCGACCGTGGCACGCAGGCTGCCGGAGGCAACCGCGATGGAAGCCTATGTCGGGACCTCCGCGCCGTTCAACTTCAACGGCCTCGTCCGCCACTATTTCCTGCGCAACAAGCCGGAGATGGGCGACGTGATGGTCGCCTTGTTGCCCAAAGGCGAGCGCGACCGGTCCAGCCACCAGATCGCCCTTGTCCTGCGCGAACAGCTCAAGGCGCTGAAACTGCCTGATGGGGCCTCGATCAAGGTGGTCGAGACGCCGCCAGGGCCACCCGTGCTCGCGACCCTGCTCGCCGAGATCTATGGTCCCGATGCGCAGACCCGGCAGCGCACCGCGACCGAACTGGAAAAGATCTTCCGTTCGGTCCCCTATATCGTCGATGTTGATAACAGCTTCGGCCAGCCTCGGCCCAAATTGCGCCTGATACCGCAGCGCGACCGCATCGATTATTATGGGCTTTCGGAACGTCAAGTCGCCGACAGCATCGGCGCGCTGATGGGCAGCCAGACGGTTGGCTATGCGCCGCGTGGACAGGGCCGTACGCCATTGCCGATCACTATTGCCCTGCCGCAATCGGCACGGGGATGGTCGCAGACGCTGGCCAGCACACCGGTCGCGGCAACGCCGGGCGGCCAGTTGATCGAGCTAGGCGCGGTCGTGGACGCGCGCAACGAACAAGGCAGCCGCGCGATCTTCCGGCGCGATGGCCGCTTCGCCGACATGGTCACGGCCGAGCTCGCCGGCGAATATGAGGCGCCAATTTACGGCATGCTCGCTGTCGACAAGGCGGTCGACGCCTATGACTGGGCGGCTAAGGGCCTCGCCAAACCGATCATACGCCTCAACGGCCAGCCCGAGGATGAGTCCGTCACCTCGCTGCTGTGGGATGGCGAGTGGGAGATCACCTGGGTCACTTTCCGTGACATGGGGGCAGCGTTCATGGTGGCGCTGCTCGGCATCTACATCTTGGTCGTAGCCCAGTTCCGCAACTTCAAGCTGCCGCTGGTGATCCTGACGCCGGTGCCGCTGACGCTGGTCG
This sequence comes from Sphingobium sp. MK2, assembly GCF_040170545.1. Taxonomy (NCBI): domain Bacteria; kingdom Pseudomonadati; phylum Pseudomonadota; class Alphaproteobacteria; order Sphingomonadales; family Sphingobiaceae; genus Sphingobium; species Sphingobium sp. MK2. The sequence goes on along the minus strand of NZ_JAZDXA010000006.1, from coordinate 24,107 downwards.
GCATCGTCATCGGGCATATGCTGTTTTCGGCGCCCTTCACCGCTACGTCGATGATCGGCTTTATCGCGCTCGCCGGCATCATCGTGCGCAACTCGATCCTGCTGGTCGATTTCATCCGGCACACCGCCACACCCGGCAAGCCGCTGCGCGACGTGCTGATCGAGGCGGGCGCGATCCGGTTCAAGCCGATCGTGCTGACGGCCGGGGCGGCGATGATCGGCGCGGCCGTGATCCTCACCGACCCAATCTTCCAGGGTCTTGCAATCTCGTTGCTTTTCGGCCTTGCTTCATCGACCCTGCTCACCGTTCTCGTCATCCCGGCGATCTATGTCGTGCTGCGGGATGACGGGAAAAGCGCGACACGATGATGGCCTGGAGTGCTGCCGCCGAAATGCTCTGCGAGCGTGCGACGGAAGTCGCCGACCTGCTCAAGCTGGTGGCCAATGAGCAAAGGCTGCTGCTGCTGTGCCGCCTGCGCGAGGGCGAAGCTTCGGTGGGCGAACTGGTGGGATTGTGCGACCTGTCCCAATCCAGCGTTTCCCAGCATCTCAGCAAGATGCGTGAGGGCGGCCTGGTGCAAACCCGCCGTGAAGCGACCACGATCTACTATAGCATGGCAAACCCCCATGTGGATGCGCTGATGGAATTCCTGTGCAGCCGTTTCGGGCGAACGGAAGAGCATATATGAGAAATGGATAGGCGGCCGCCGTGGTGTTCCTGAAAGTGCTACCCATGGAATCCGGCACCGACCTGTCTCGCGCCGTCGCGATGCAATTGGAACCGAGCTATTGCATGCTATCGATGTCGTCATGCACGAAGTGACTCGCCCAACGTCATGATCATACAGAATTCACGCGAGCATCAGCACATGTCCGTGTAGCACTATCCTGCTCCACTCGACGTAGCGAAACGCGCCTATTTGTAGACGAGTTCTGGCTGCCAGTGACCGCCGCTTCTTCAGCATAAGGGCCTCTACGGATATCAGCAAAGGAGGATAGCGCCGAGACAGGAAACACCGATTTCTGCTGGAGAAGTGCAATGACCGACCGGAAAGATGAACGCGGGTCCACGATGAGCACTGGCGCCCCGGCGCTGAGCGATCGCAACTCGCTGACGGTTGGTCCGGACGGCCCGATCCTGCTTCAGGACGTTCATTTTCTCGAGCAAATGGCGCACTTCAACCGCGAAAAGGTCCCCGAACGGCAACCGCATGCCAAAGGTTCGGGCGCTTTCGGCATATTCCAAACGACCAAGGACGTTTCCGCCTATACCAAGGCTGCCCTGTTCCAGCCGGGCACGACTACTGACATGCTCGCGCGCTTTTCTACCGTTGCCGGCGAGGCCGGCAGTCCCGACACCTGGCGCGACGTGCGTGGCTTCTCGCTTAAATTCTACACCGACGAAGGCAATTACGATCTGGTCGGCAACAACACGCCGATATTCTTCATTCGCGATGCAATGAAATTTCCGCACTTCATCCGCAGTCAGAAGCGTTTGCCGGATTCGGGTCTGCGCGACAATCATATGCAGTGGGACTTCTGGACCAGTAATCCGGAATCCGCCCATCAGGTGACCTATCTCATGGGCGAACGCGGTCTGCCCCGCACCTGGCGCAACATGAACGGCTACGGCTCCCACACTTATATGTGGATCAACGCCGAAGGCGAGAGATTCTGGGTGAAATATCACTTTCACACCAATCAGGGCATGGCCTTCTTTACCAATGCCGAAGCCGCGACGATGGCGGGCGCCGATGCGGATTTCCATCGTCGCGACCTGTTTGAAGCTATCGCGCGCGGCGAGCATCCCAGTTGGTCGCTCTCGGTCCAGGTCATGCCCTACGCAGATGCCAGCGCCTACCGGATCAACCCGTTCGATCTGACCAAGACCTGGTCGCATGCGGATTATCCGCTAATCCCGGTGGGCACGATGACGCTCAATCGCAATCCGGAGAATTTCTTCGCCCAGATCGAGCAGGCGGCGTTCTCACCAGGAAACACGGTGCCGGGCATCGGCCTGTCGCCCGACAAGATGCTGCTCGGCCGGGCGTTCGCCTACAACGACGCGCAGCGTAACCGCATCGGCACCAACTTTCACCAGCTGCCGGTCAACCAGCCGAAGGTAGCGGTTAACACCTACATGTTCGACGGCCACATGGCCTATCATCACAGCGGTAGCGCTCCGGTGTACGCGCCCAACAGCGGAGGCAGAAGCTGGGCGGACGAAACAGGGCCCGTCGTGGACGGCTGGGAGGCCGATGGCCCAATGGTTCGCAGCGCCTATCCGCTGCGCGCCGAGGACGATGACTTCACGCAACCCGGGATCATGGTTCGCGACGTGTTTAATGACGGGCAGCGGACGAAGCTGGTCGATCAGGTCGCAGGCAGTCTGCTCGGCGGCGTTCGCTCGCCGGTTCTCGAGCGGGCGTTCGAATATTGGAAGAGCATAGATGCCGATGTCGGCCACCGGATCGAGGAAACTGTCCGCGGCGGCGGTGCGCCGAAGCCAGCGGAAGGCATGGGCGAAGGCTGATCGCAGCTATCAGCGCAACACCGGGCAGGGAGGCAATATCATGGTGAGCACGACAGGACCCGCGTCTGTGGATATGGCCCAGGCGCTCCTTGATCCGGGATCGATCTTTGCGGACCCCGAAGAACTTCTCTTGCATGAGGGTCTTTCTCGGGAAGAGAAGATCGAACTGCTCAAGCGGTGGGAATATGACGCGAGCGAAAATAGCGTCGCCTTGGAAGAAGGGATGCCCGGTGACGAGAGCGACCTGTTGCGGCGTATTCTGCTGGCGCTCGATCATCTCATGGCCGGCATCGACGTGGACCATGTCGGTCCGACCAAGCAACATGGCTTCGCCAGTTCGGTCATCACATCCACATAGAAGTGGGGGCAATCCTCGAAAGCCGTTCGCGGGCATCGCAGAGCGCAATGTCGAGCGCTGCAGGACACGCCGCGCTCACATGTAGCCCGAACCTGCGTTGCTCACCCTGCGCCGTCGTCGCGGTCGCTCACCGCTACTTCCTTTTCCGAGACCTGCCATATTCGCCCGGAATTTCTCCGTGACGAGATCAAATGAAGCATGTCGACCAGCCGGTGGGACGGAGCCCGCCGGAATTTGGATCGCCCCTACCCTCAATCTTCGAGCAGGGCACGCAACATCCAGGCCGCCTGCTCATGCACGCCGATCCGCTGGGTCAGGAGGTCGGCCGTCGGTTCGTCGCTGGCAGCCTCGACGACAGGATAGAGGCTCCGCGCGGTTCGCGCCGTCGCTTCATGGCCTTGCGCCAGGATGGCGACCATCTCGAGCGCTTTGGGGGGCGTCGCCGGAGCGTCGGGAAGCGAACTCAGCTTGGCATATTGGCCGTAGGAGCCCGGGGCGGGATGACCCAGTGACCGGATGCGCTCGGCGATCGGGTCCACCGCATTCCACAGTTCGGTATATTGCGCCATGAACATCGCGTGCAGGCTGTTGAACATCGGCCCGGTGACGTTCCAGTGGAAATTATGCGTGGTCAGGTACAGCGTATAGGTATCCGCGAGCAGGTGGCTGAGGCCGTCGCTGATCGCTGCACGATCCGTATCACTGATGCCGATGTTGAGGCTCATGACTATCTTCCGATCTTCGCTGGAAATGCTGTTCGTGTTTCTTGCTTGCGCGCTACGCCGTCATGTCTTCGTCGGGGTCGGTATGAAATTCATGCCAGAGCCCGTTCAGGACGCCGAAGGCGACGGCCAGGCCCAGGCCCAATATCCAGCTGAAATACCACATGGTCCATGTCCTCGAGATCAATAGAAGTCCGGGTTGGTGCCGACATCCTTGAGCGTGATGCGCCCGAACAGTATCTTGTAGACCCAGGCGGTATAGAGCAGCACAATCGGCAGGAAGATCAGCGTGACCAGCAGCATGATGAACAGGGTTACATGGCTGGAGGACGCATTCCAGACGGTCAGGCTGGAGGCCGGGTCGATCGAGCTGGGCAGGATGAAGGGGAACATTGACAAGCCGACCGTCGCGATGATGCCAAGCGTGCCAAGCGACGAGCCGCCGAACGCCAGGACTTCGCGGCCGGTCCGGATTCCAGCCAGGGCGATCAGCGGCCCGGCAAAGCCCAGCAGCGGCGCCACCAGCATCCAGGGATGACGCGCATAATTGCTCATCCACGCGCCGGGCGCGGCAATCATCGCCATCAAATGCGGATTGGACGGCCCCATTGGATCGACTGCGCCTGTCATGCTGAACCCCATGCCACCGCGTGCCACCATCAGGCCGCCGATGGCGAAGAGCAGGACGGAAAGAATAGCCGCGATCTGCCCGAAACGCAGGGCGCGATCGTGCACCGCACCCCGTTCGATCTTGATGGCGAGCCAGCTTGCGCCGTGCAGCACCAGCATCGCTACCGAGAGCAGGCCAGCCAGCAATGAGAAGGGATGAAACAGGCCGAGCAGGCTGCCTTCGTAGAAAGAGCGCAGGTCGCCATCCAGGCGGAAAGGGATGCCGGTCAGCACATTGCCCACGGCCACGCCGAAGACCAAAGCCGGCACGAACCCGCCAACGAACAGCGCCCAATCCCACCGGCTGCGCCATGCCGCGTCGGGCCTCTTCGAGCGATATTTGAAACCGACGGGGCGCAGAATCAACGAGGCGAGCACCAGGAACATGGCAAGGTAGAAGCCGGAGAAGCTCACCGCATAGACGAACGGCCAAGCGGCGAAGATTGCACCGCCGCCCAGGATGAACCAGACTTGGTTGCCTTCCCAGGTCGCGCCGATGGAGTTGATGACCATGCGCCGCTCCGCGTCGGTTTTGGCGACGAACGGCAGCAGGGCGGCGACGCCAAGATCGAACCCGTCGGTCAGCGCGAACCCGATGAGCAAGATGCCCATCAGGCCCCACCAGATCAGGCGAAGCGTCTCATAGTCGATGGGAGGCACCATGATCGCTCTCCTTATTCAGCGGGCAGCGGCGTGTAGCCGTGCCCCGCTACAGCAGCATCCGACGGCTTATCGGTGTGTTCGAGCGGCCCCCTGCGGATCGCCGCCAGCATCAGCCGGACCTCGATCACCGCCAGCGTGCCATAGAGCAGCGTGAATCCGATGATCGTCGTCCAGAGCTGGGCAACCGTGAGGCTGGAGGCGCCCAGGAACGTCGGCAGCACGCCCTCGATCGCCCAGGGCTGTCGCCCGATCTCGGCGAGCACCCAGCCGAACTCCGCGGCGAGCCAGGGGAGCGGGACGATCCAGACGGCGGCGCGCAGGAACCAGCGCGCATCGAAACGGCGGACGGTCGAGAAGTAGAAGGCCAACAGGAAAAAGCCGATGAAGAAGAAGCCAAGGCCCGCCATCACCCGGAACACCCAGAACATGACCGGCACGTTGGGGACCGTGGACCATGCAGCCTGGACGATCTGGTCAGGCGTGGCAGTCCGTGGATCAGCAACGAAGCGCTTGAGCAGCATGGCATAGCCCAGATCGAGCTTGTGCCGCTCGAACTGCTCGCGCGCCGCCATGTCGGTGCGATCGACCTTCAGTTTCTCCACCGCGTCATAAGCCTGGACGCCATTTTCGATCCGAACCTGCGCCTTGGCGACAAGTTCGGTGATGCCCGCGACCTCGCCGGTCAGGCTGCGCGTCGAGATCAGACCCAGCACATAGGGGATCTTGATCTCATAGCGTGTCTCTCGTCCTTCGAGACTGGGGATGCCGAAGACGGCGATGCCGGCAGGCGCGGGCTCGGTGTGCCACATGGCCTCAAGCGACGCCAATTTCATTTTCTGGTTGTCCGTAAGGGCATAGCCGGATTCATCGCCCAGCACGACGACCGAGAGCGAAGAAGCAAGCCCGAACGCAGCGGCGACGGTGAAGGAGCGCCTGGCGACCGCCACCCATTTGCCCTTGAGCAGATACCAGGACGAGACGCCGAGGATGAAGACCGAGGCGGTAACATAACCAGCGCTCACGGTATGGACGAACTTGGCCTGGGCGACGGGATTGAACAGTACCGCCATGAAGTCGGTCACTTCCATCCGCATCGTGTCCGAGTTGAAGCGCGAGCCGACAGGATGCTGCATCCAGCCATTGGCAACCAGAATCCACAGCGCCGACAGGTTCGATCCGAGCGCGACCATGAAGGTGGTGAAGAGATGCTGGCGCTTCGACAGCTTGTCCCAGCCAAAGAACATGAGGCCCACGAACGTTGCTTCAAGGAAGAAAGCCATCAAGCCTTCGATCGCAAGCGGCGCGCCGAAGATGTCGCCGACATAATGGGAGAAATAGGACCAGTTGGTGCCGAACTCGAATTCCATGGTGAGGCCCGTGGCGACGCCGAGCACGAAGTTGATCCCGAACAGCTTGGCCCAGAAACGCGTGACCGTCCGCCAGATTGGCCGGCCGGTCATCACATAGATGCTCTCCATGATCACCAGCATGAAGGACAAGCCGAGCGTCAGCGGCACGAACAGGAAATGATAGAGCGCGGTCAGCGCAAACTGCAGGCGCGAAAGCTCGATTACTGCCATATCCACCATTGGCGGAACTCCTGTGCGGTCGGTTGCGGCATCCTGCCCACCGAGTCAGTCGCGATATTGATTAGTCATTAGGCGTAATTATGTATATGAACAAGCACCCTTTGGTGCGAAACTGATGCGGATGAGGCGCGCTTCCCTGTTATGGCTGGTGGACGGAGTGTTGGCCGTCTGTGTGGCCGCAGCAGTCGCTATCGCCATTTCGACGCGGGCCGGGAATCGTGAACACTACGTAGTCGCGCTCCTCCTGCTCGCTGCCGCTGCCGCAACGCGCGCAGCTCTCCAGACAACGGCCTTCTCGCAGGGGCATCGGGACGCGGCTCGTGCAAAGCGCGCATGGCGATCGCCTGCATTCAGCGCGGTGCTGCGCGCTGCTGCCGGCTCGCGACGGATGCTCGGGGAGCAGGTCGCCGATGCGATCGACCGGATAGAGGACATTGACGGCTATCATGCGCGCTTCTTACCGTTGCGTTTTGCAGCGGTGGCGACGCCCTTGCTGATCGCGGCATCCGCAGCACTGGCGAGTTGGATTGCAGCGGCCATTCTCCTGGCGACGCTGATCCCCTTTGCCCTGGGCATGGCGCTGGCGGGAACCGTGGCCAGCCGGGCAGCCGCTCGGCAGCTCGACGTTCTGGCGCGGCTCTCGGGACTGTTTATCGATCGCATCAGGGCACTCCCCGTGATCCTTGGCTTTGGCGCGCAGGATCGGGTCACGCGCCAGCTTGCCGAGGCGACACAGGAGGTCGCCCGGCGCACCGTCGTGGTTCTGCGCATCGCCTTTCTCTCCGGGGCGATCATCGAGTTCTTCGCCGCGCTGTCGGTTGCAATGGTCGCGGTCTATTGCGGTTTCAACCTGCTCGGGCTGCTGCCCTTTCCCGTGCCCGAGACGCTCGACCTGAGCCGCGCCCTCTTTGTTCTCATCCTTGCGCCTGAATTCTATCTGCCGATGCGCCGCCTGGCCGCAGCCTATCACGACAAGCAGGTCGGTGAAGCGGCGCTCGAGCGTCTGGCCGCCCTGACTCCGGCGCCGGTGGTCGCCACGTCGCCGGTCCATATGCTGGCGGCTCCGCCCGCCATCCGGTTCGAGTCAGTCGTTATCGATTATGGCGAACGAAGAGTGGGACCGATCTCGATGCACATCGCCGCCGGCTGCGTGACGGCGCTCTCGGGTACGACCGGAACGGGCAAGTCGAGCCTGCTCCACGCGCTGTTGGGGCTGGCGCCGGTGGTCGCGGGCGATATTCTTCTCGACGGACGCCCACTCTCGCCGGAGGCGCTGCGCGGGGAGGTCAGCTGGGCCGGTCAGGCGACGGCGCTCGTGCCGGGAAGCCTGGCCGACAATATCCGCCTGGCGCGTCCCCATGCGAGCGATGCGGAGGTCGAGGATGTCGCGCGGCGCGCGGGACTGACCGAGGTCGTGCAGACCCGAGGGGCGGGCCTTGCAACCCTCATCGATCCACGCGGATCGGGCCTCTCGGGCGGCGAGCGCCGGCGCGTCGGTATCGCGCGGGCGCTGCTCCGCGACGCCCCGCTGTGGCTCCTCGATGAACCCACCGCCGATCTCGACGAAGGCTCCGCGATGGAACTGGCCCGGCACATAGTCGAGGCGGGCAGGGGGCGCACGGTTCTCCTCGTCACCCATAGCGCCGCGATCGCTGCATTGGCCGATCATCGCGTGGTGCTCTCATGAATCGCGAACTGGCGGCGCTGCTGGCCGATGTGTCCCAGCCACAGCGGCGCGCGAGCGGCGTCGCGCTGTGGTGCGCGGCGGCTGCCGCGATGGCGGGGATCTCGCTGCTTGGACTCGCGGGCTGGTTCATCACCGCCGCGGCCCTTGCTGGGGCGGCGGGAATAGCCGCGATCCAGGCGTTCAACTATCTGATCCCCAGCGCCGCGATCCGCTTGCTCGCGATCGTACGGACCGTCACGCGCTACGGCGAAAGACTCTATGGGCACAAGGCTGCGCTGTTCGCTCTTGCTGCCCTCCGGACCCGACTGTTCGGGTGCCTGATCAACGCGCCGTCGCCAGAATACACCCGGTCGGCGGGCGAGGCTGGCGCGTTGCTGCTGCAGGACGTTGACGCGCTCGAGGATCGATTCGTGCGCGCGCCAGCCTATTTCGCCGGAATGGTGGGCGCAGCCACGGCGTTGGGGCTGGCGATGCCCGCCGGACCGCGCGCTTTTCTTGCGTTGTTCGTCATCATGGCTGCGGGAGTCCTGGCCGCGCGATCGTTCGCCCGGCGTGTGCTGCCACGCCGGGCGCTCGACATCCAGGAGCAGATCGCACGGCTCAAGCAGGATTTCGTCGAATATACAGCGGCGTCGCCCGAGATCGCCGCTTATGGATTTGGTCCCTCGATCGAGGCGCTGCTGGCGCGGCAGGCCGCCCGGCTCGATGACGCCCGTGTCGGCTTCGCCCGGAATGAGGCGCTGCTCGGCGCGGGGGTGACCGCGCTGGGCGGCCTCGCCATTGCGACGATGATTGCCCTGTCGCGGGCAAGCCTTCCCCTCACCCTGCTTGCCGCCCTCGCGGCCGCAGGGGCGCTCGAAGCGCTCGGCGCCACGATCAGGTCCCTAGGCCGCGACGCCGTCGTCGCGGCAGGTCTGGAGCGGCTGGCGCAACTCGCCGCTATTCCTGGGCCCACGGCGGCGCCTGTCCCTTTGATCGGTGAGAGCATTGCGCTGGGCGACGATCCGCGCTCGGTCATGCTTGCAAAGGGTGACCGGCTCGCGATCACGGGCCGGTCCGGTGCGGGCAAGACCAGTTTGCTGGAGTGTCTGGCCGGCTGGCGCACCACATGTGGCCATAGCTTGCTGATCGATCAGCGGCCACTTGCCGAATGTCCGCCCGAAGCGCGACGGCGCCTGTTCGCGCTCTCGCCGCAGGATGGGGGAATGATCGCCGGCACCATTGCCGACAATTTGAGGCTGGCGCGGCCTGGCCTCGAAGACGAGGCCCTCTGGCACGCGCTCGGCATAGCCTGTCTGGCAGATGACGTTCGCGTCATGCCCGAGAGACTGTTGACCTGGATTGGCGATGGCGGCGCCCGCCTGTCGGGAGGACAGCGCAAGCGGCTGTCCCTGGCGCGCGCACTGCTGGCTGGGCTACCCTGGCTGCTCCTCGACGAGCCGAGCGAGGGGCTTGATCCTGCCACGGAGGCGGTGCTCTGCGCCAACCTGGATTCATGGCTAAGGGAAACCGGAACCGGACTGGTCCTGGTCACGCACCGCTCGGCGATGCTGCCGCTTGCGCATCGCCTTCTGGAGCTGCCCGATTAAAGGATCTTCGCGAACGTGGCCGCCGAGCCGCGCGCGGGCGTGGCCTTGATGGGTTCGGCTCCCGAGGTTTTCATCCCGGCCAGATCTGCCATGAAGGCGGCCGTGCCGGCCAGTGCTGCCGGCGCGAGGTGGTAATAGACCTGCTTTGCGGCGCGGCGCGTCCTGACGAGTTCCGCCTTGCGCAGGATCGCCAGCTGCTGCGAGAGACCGGGCTGGCCGATCCCAGTCAATGCTTCGAGTTCGCCCACCGATTGCTCACCCCGTATGCGCAACGCGTCGATCAGCCTTAGCCGTGTTTCGTGGCCCAGGATGCGCATCACCTCGGCAACTGTCTCCAGCTCGATTTCCGACAAGGGCTTAGCCGTCACGTCGATGCGTCCTTCCGATCGGGACGAGATCTGTGAAACCAGAGCGGATCGGCTGCGCCGGCGAGAAGCGCGGCCTGATCGGCATGGGGCGGCAAAAGCACATCGTCGCCCGGACGCCAGCCTTCGGGCGTCACTACATTATCGGCATCGACCCGCTGCAACGCGGCAAGCACGCGCAGCATCTCATCAACCGACCGACCGACCGTCGCGGGATAGCAGATCATCGCCCGGATGATGCCATCGGGATCGATGAAATAGGTCGAGCGCATCGTCGCTGCGTCGGGGGAACGGTCCGAGATCATGCCATAGGCCCGGCCGATGATCAGCGAGGGATCCTCGACGATCGGAAAGGCGACCGTCACGTCGAAAGCATCGCGAATCGCCCTGATCCAGCCCAGATGCGCGTAAAGGCTATCGACAGACACCGCGAGCAGCTTGCAACCGAGCGCCTCGAACCGCTCTGACGCCCGTGAGAGCGCGACGAACTCGCTCGTACACACCGGCGTGAAATCCGCCGGATGCGAGAACAGTATCAGCCAGCGACCCCGGAAATCCGACAGGCTGACCGTGCCCATCGTGCTACGCGCCTGGAAATTGGGTGCCGCGTCTCCGATCTGCAAGATATCTGGCGTCTGGGCGGTGGCCGTCGCATCGTTCATTCACGTCTTCCGTTCCATAGCCATCTTGGCAATCGTGATCTCTTGATTACATAAGTCATGTAATCAACTAAATGGCCGGAGTAAAGCCGCATGACAGCAATCCAGTCCGATCCGGCCCTTGTGGTGTGTCCGCGATGCGTTTCGGTTAATCGGGTTCCGGTGCGAAGACTTGACCAACATCCGCAGTGCGGCCGCTGCAAGCAGCCGCTCTTTCGGGGTGAGCCGATCGTCGCGGACTCGCACGCGTTTGCGCGCCACGTCGAAGCCGGCTCATTGCCGGTGCTGGTTGATTTCTGGGCGCCCTGGTGCGGGCCTTGCCGCGCGATGGCGCCCGCCTTTGCCGCCGCTGCCCGGGAACTCGAGCCCGGCATGCGGTTGCTCAAGATTGATACCCAGGCAGAGGAGGCCGTTGCCGCGCGATTCGCCATCCACTCCATTCCGACGATGATCCTCTTTGCCAATGGTCACGAAATCAAGCGCACGGCGGGTGCAATGGATCGTCAGTCCATCATTGCCTGGGCAGATCGTAATCGCCCATCTTCCTGAGCGGTGAATTGGGGACCGAAGGGTAGCGTGCGGGAAGTTCAGCAAAAATCTCCTGAAAGGGTTGGCCTTTGGCAGGGTCACTCAAGATACGCCCGTCGAAGGCTTGGCGTGAAGATCGGACCGAAGCGGCACTCCTGTTCCGACAGCGGCAACCGATTCATAACAGCGGACTGGCATTGCGCTGTCTGGATAGGCATGGCCGAGGGCGGACTCTGTCGGCTTCGCGGCTTGCCTAGTCCTCCCCGTAGAGGTCGCGCTGCACGCGGTCGATCTCGTCGGCATAGCGCTTGCGCACATATTTTTCGGTCAACATGCCGAGGATACGACCTTCCGGATCGATAACGGCGAGATCGTCGGCACCGCTGTCGTCGAAGCGTTCCATAATCGCGCCGATCGTCAGTTCGGGCGACAAGGTCACGTCCTTCAGGATCGCGAGTTCCGACACCGGACGCTCGCCTGCGTCGGTGTCGGCAAAGACCGCAGCTGTGGGAACCAGCCCCGCATAATGGCTGGCTTCGTCTTCGAGCAGGACGCGACTCGTCGAACCCAGGGGGAACTGCGCCTTGAACTCTGCCATGGGCAGCGTCGACAAGGCTGTGGCCGGCGCAGCGCGCATCATCCGCCGTGCGGTCAGAGAACGCATCCAGCCGATGTCGCGCGCGCTTCTGATCACTTCGCCCCTAAGGTGGAGGCGCCAGGTTGAGAAAGAATAGCCGAACCGCTCGCGGACGAGTGCGCTCGAGCACAGGGTCGCTGTGAGGACGATCGCCGTGATCTCGAAATCATGGGTTGCCTCCAGGACGAGGAGCGACATCGTCATCGGGCCACCGACAACCGCGACCGCGAGGCCCGCCATGCCGACAAGCGCCGCATCCACCGGTGATAAAGGGATCACGCCGGGGATGAGCGCCCACAGTTCTGCGAAAATCTGGCCGAGCAATGCGCCGAGAAACAGGGAAGCAAAGAACAGGCCACCGCGAAATCCGAAGCCGAGCGACACGATCGACGCCAGGCACTTCAGCGCGAAGACAAGCGCCAGCGCACCCAGGGCCAGTTCGCCACCGATGGTCAGGTGCAGGGCCCCATGTCCGGCCGAGAGTGCGTGCGGCGAGATCATCGCGATCGGAATCAGGATCAACCCGCCAATGGCTGGACGCGACCATTCGGGAAGTACACTGCGCCGAACGACCGCCTCGACGAGCGAGACCAGGCGCATGAGCGCGATACCGACAACCGCCGAGATCAGGCCGAGCCCGGCATAGAGCAGATAATCGACGGTGGCGAGATTCTGGCTGCTCGTTGCGGCGATGAGATAAGCAGCGGTGCCTAGTGTGCGAGCCGTGATCACAGCGGCGAGCGTGGCGGCGACGACCGGTGCGATGCTGGCGGGTGTGTAGGCTCCGATGACGATCTCGAAGGCGTAGAAGGCCCCGGTGAGAGGCGCACCGAATGCCGCGCCAATCGCGGCGCCGGCTCCCGCGCCGACCAGCACGCGCAGGTCGTTGCGGCGCAGGTTGAGCCATTGGCCGATGAGCGAGGCAACGCCGCCGCCGGCCTGCGCATAGGCAGCTTCGAGCCCGACAGACGCGCCGCAGCCGTTCGAGATCAACGTCTGGCCGGATACGAGCATGGTGTCGCGGAACGGAATGCGGCCGCCATGGAGGGCGTTGGCTTCGACTACGTCTATCGCCGTGCGCTTGTGGTAGCGGACGGTGAGAATGATCGTCCCGAGCAGCAGTCCTCCCAGGGGCAGAGCCAGCAATCGCCCTGGCGAAATCGTTGCAAGGCCGCTCAGTCGATCCTCGACGTCGAAATGATAGAATGTCGACTGCAGGAAATGCGCGACAGTGCCGAGGATTGCCGCGAGCAGCCCGGCAGCGATGCCGACACCGATCGAAAGCAAAATGAAGCCTGCTTCGCTCAAGCGGAAAAGGCGGCGCGCGAGCGAAAGAAGTGCGGTGGGGCGCAGCAGGCGTTCACTCATGGGAAACTGGCTGCGCTTTCGGCACCAAATGTGACGGAAATGATTGGAAACATGGAAAGGATTACCGTTGAGCGCGAGTCCGAATAATGGAAAGAGGCTAGATCCCCCCTTAGATCGGACCAGCGTCATGAGTCTCGCGGGCTATGTCCCAAACGCGATCTATTTTTCGTCGCTTCATCTCAATCCCGTGCTCGTCCAGGTCGGTCCGTTCGCGCTGCGCTGGTACAGTCTCGCCTATATCGCCGGCATCCTGCTCGGCTGGCTATATCTCGTCCGCCTTTTGGACGAGAATGCGGCGCCGATGACTCGAGAGCATGCCAACGCGCTCGTCACATGGGCGACGGCGGGCATAGTGATCGGCGGGCGCCTTGCCTATGTGCTCTTCTACGATTTTGCCACCTATCTGGCTCATCCACTGAATGTCCTGCGTCTCTGGGCGGGCGGAATGTCCTTTCATGGTGGCGCGCTGGGTGTCGCCATCGCCATCTTCCTCTTCGCCCGTCGCCATCGCCTCGATTGGCTGCGGATCATCGACTATGTAGCGATGTCCGCACCGATCGGACTGTTTCTCGGCCGGCTTGCAAACTTCGTAAACGGAGAACTGTGGGGGCGACCGACCACCCTGCCCTGGGGGATCGTATTTCCCGGTGCCGGCCCTCTGCCGCGCCACCCAAGCCAGCTTTATGAAGCGATGCTCGAGGGACCGCTCCTGTTCGCGATGCTATGGTGTTTGTTCCGGTTTACCGGAGCACGGCGGCGCCCCGGCCTTCTGTGTGGCGCGTTTGTGCTCGGCTATGGCGTTTTCCGCTTCCTCGTTGAGTTTGTCCGCGAGCCCGATCAGCAACTCGTCGCCTTTGCCGTCCATTCAGGGCTTCACATGGGTCAGTGGCTCTGCGTACCCATGATTCTGGGTGGGTCCTGGCTGGTTCTGCGGGCGGTTTTAACTCCGGCGCCGACGTGCACCCGGCACCCGGCACCCGACAGGTAAATCCTAACTGCGGGTGTGCAGTGGCTTTTTCGCACCTGCGCGACATTAGGTCTGGGGGAAGCCGACCGCTTGAGCTTGATGGGTGCTCCAATCCCCGGAACTGGGTCGAGGTTCAGCGATGTTCGAGCCGATCGCCAGCGACCAAGCCCACGTCATCCGCGTCGAGCTGGCGCTTCGCCGCTTCATCGCCCAGCAAGGTCCAGCGCCAGAAGGCGATCGTCGCGTCGATGACCACCGCCTGGATATGGGCGTTCGGTGCGGGACGGCCATCACCCCGGCCGTTGAAGTCCATGTGGGTGGCGCCGTCGAGCACCAGCAGATATTTGCCGCCGGGCGGCATGGCGCGATACGGGCGCTCGCGGTCAGCGGGCCTGATCTGCGGGGTCAGTGGAACGCTGTCGTCCGTTCCGGTGATCGAGAAGAAGGGAATCTGCACGTCGGCGAACGCCGCTTCCGTCGAGCCCCGGAACGGCGGCGAAGGACTGAAAGCGATCGCTGCCTTCACGCGAGGGTCCGTGTAGGCATTGCTGCCAGCCATCGGGAAATGCTGGCCTGCGATCGCCTGGGTGGTATGCGCGCCGAAGCTGTGACCCGACATGCCGATCCGCGAGAGATCGAGGCGGCTGAGATCGCATCTACCCTCGCGCCCCTTGCGGCCGAGTTCGTCGATGACGAAGTGGACATCCGTAATGCGGGAAACGAGCTGCTGCGGCGACATCGCGCCGCGCACCGCGCCGCCGCGCAGGATGCTCCGGTCGCTGCCGGGGTGCTGGAGGTTGACGACCGCAAATCCGGCGCTGGCCCAAGCCAGCGCCCAGAGCATGCCCGAATCCACCGAGCCGCCGAGGCCATGGCTGAACAGGATGACGGGCACCTTGCCCGACCCTTCCGGCATGCGGATGCGGACGGGCACCGTGCGGGTGCGGGCGCTATCCACCCAGCTGGCCTCGCACACTGGGCCGGGCGACGTTGTCGCCCAGGCGGTTGACGATGGGGTGAGGCTCAGTGCGGCTATCAGGATCAGAATGATTTTCATGAACTTTTCCTCAGGGCGCGCCGAACAGGGCGCGCGCTAGCTGGCGCGGTCCCCTGGCCACGGCGGCGTCCCGGGCAATGTAGCTCCACTCGCGCAGCGCCAGCCGGATCGGATTGGCCGTCGCCTCGCGATGGGCCAGGCCGTAGCGGATCGGTTCATCGGGCCGTTCGGTCGCAAGTGTCCCGAACAGACGGTCGAAGACGATCAGCACGCCGCCATAGTTGCGGTCGATATAGGCAGGGTTCGACGCATGATGCAGCCGGTGGTGCGCGGGCGTATTGAAGATCCATTCCACCGGGCCGAGCCTGCCCACCGCTTCGGTGTGCAGAAAAAACTGGTAGCGCAGGTTGAGCGCGAGCAGCCCGAACACCAGCCGCGGATCGAACCCTGCGAACACCAAGGGAACATAGAAGATCCAGCCGGCCGAGAAGAGATTGGTCCAGCCGAGCCGCAAGGACGACAGCAAGGTCATCTGTGTGGCCGAATGATGCACCGAATGCGACGCCCATAGCCAGCGCACGCGGTGGCTGGCGCGGTGAAACCAGTAATAGGCGAATTCGACCGCGGGGAAGCCCGCCGCCCAGGTTCGCCAGTCGTCGAGCGGCAAGCGGATTGGCGCGATCGTCCACGCCGCCGTGAATAGGCCGCCCAGCAGCAGCGCGTTGAGCGCGGCAAACGGGATGTTGCCGGCAACGATACCGAGCGTCGTGAGCGCCGTACGGGCATCATAGCCATGCCCCTTGCGCATACGCCAGGCCACCTCGGCCAGCACCAGCGCCAGCATCATTGCCAACCAGACGGGCGAGCGCTCGGGGCTCATGTCAGTTCGCTCCGTCCCGCATCTGGGCCATGGCGGTGCGGGCTGCGGCGAGCTCTGCGCTGTCGATAGCGCCATCATTGTTGCTATCGGCACGCTCGAAGATGGGTGCCGGAGCCGATGCCATCTCGGCTCTGGTCAGCCGGCCGTCCCGATTGGCGTCGGCCTGCGCGATCATGGCCTCCAGGCGGTCCACCGCCTGCGGGCGGAATTTGGCGAGGCGTGCGAAATCGGCCTTGCTGATCGCGCCGTCATGGTTGCGGTCCATCGTGTCGAAACGAGCCGTGCGCGCAGCGGAGAATTCGGCGCAGGTGATGATGCCGTCATGATTGGCATCGGCCTTGTCGAACGCCGCAGCGCCGTCGCCGCCCCCGAAGCGCTGGGCGCAGGCGGGCGTGGCGACAGCCGCGGTTGCAGCGATCAGGATGAAAAATCGGGTCATCGGGAATTCCTTCGACTGGGTGGCCGCGCCCCGGGAGAAGAGCGCGGCCGGGGCAATCAATAGGGATCGCGATTGACCGTGCCCGACACCGAGGTGCTGGTGCCGTCGCGGCGGGTGCGGGTCGAAGCATAGCTCGCGGTGCCGTCGCCATTGTTGGTCGCGGTGGTGCTGCGGCCAAAGCTCGTGCCGTCGTTGAGCGTGGTCGTGCGGCCGCCATTATAGCTGCCGTCGCCCCAGTTGGCGCTGCGGTTGCTGTTGTAGCCGCGCCCATTGTTGGTCTGAAGGCTGCGGTTGATCGAGGTGCTGCCGGGCTGGCGCGAGACCGAGCGCTGCTTGACATAGCCGCGGCCGCCCGAGCCCTGGACGCTCACCACGCGACCACGCTGGCGGGCTTCCGCAGACGTGGCGACGGTGGCGCTGGCGACCGCTGCCGTCGCGGCTGCGATCAGGAAGAGTTGCTTGTACATGGATACGCTCCTTGATTGTCCGACGGTCTGACCGCCTTCAATCGGTATGGGTGCGTTGCGTAAGCCTGGTGCTGCACCACGGTAACGGACGGTGACGAATTGTAACGCACTGCCGCACGCTTATTCCATCCTCCGTCGCAACGCGGCACAAACACTTCATGGAGACAAGTTTCATTGCCGTCGTCGAGGACGACAACGAGATCCGGTCCTTGGTGACCGGGCTGCTGGTGCGCGAAGGTTTCGAAGCGATCGGGTGCCGCACCGCGGTGGAGTTCGACCGGTTGATCGAGCGTCAGCGGATCGATCTCGCGATCCTCGATATCATGCTGCCGGGCGAGGACGGCCTGTCGCTGTGTCGGCGATTGCGCGCTCGCGGGGATGTGCCGGTACTAATGGTCACCGCCAAGGGCGACGACGTCGATCGCATCGTCGGGCTCGAGATCGGCGCCGACGACTATCTGCCCAAGCCATTCAATCCGCGCGAGCTTGTGGCCCGCGTGCGGGCCATCCTGCGGCGCACGCGGGACGCCCAGCGGGTCGTGCCGGCATTGCGGTCCGAGCGGTACGTCTTCGCCGGTTGGATGCTCGACGCGGGTTCGCGCGCGCTCACCGATCCCGACGGCAGCCTGATCGATCTGACTGGCGGCGAATATGACCTGCTGCTGAGCCTCGTCACCCACGCGCAGCGCGTGCTCAACCGCGATCAGTTGCTCGACTGGACGCGCGGGCGCAGCGCCGGCCCTTATGACCGGGCGGTCGATGTCCAGCTCAGCCGCCTGCGCCGCAAGCTCGCCGAGCATCCGACCGGCGAGGCGCTGATCAAGACCGTGCGTGGCGGCGGCTATATCTTCACGCCCACGGTCCTGAGCCGATGACGATCGGGTCCAATCTCTCGCTGCGCATCACCGCCATCCTGCTCGGGGGCTTCGTGCTGCTCCAGATGCTGATCTGGGTGGTGATGGCGCTCCCCTCGCGCGGGGATGATCAGCGCCCCTATAATCTGCCGCTGCCGACCGAGGCGCGGACGATGGTCGACACGCTGGAGGCCGCACCGCCGGCCCGCCGCGCATCGCTCGTCACGATGTTCAATGGCTCGCTCTATACCGTGCGGATTCTACGCGAGCCGCCGCCGGCGCCAGCCACGCAGCGCGAGGGGCTGGATCGTCTGCGCATCGACTATGCAGCGGCGCTGCCCGGTCGTGATATCGGCCTTACCGGACGACGGCCTCTGCTTGGCCGCATGGCGGGGACACGCCCCTGGACCAGCCGCTTCTTCGCGCCGATCACGCTTACCGTGCCGATGCGCGGTGGCGATCTGCTTGTGGTCGACAGTCGGCCCTCGATGGTGGTGCGGGCCTATCTGCGCCAGCGCGCGTTCCTCGGCGCCGTCGGCGGACTGCTGGTGCTTGGTGTACTGGCGCTCGCGGTTCGCCAGACGACACGGCCGCTGGTCCGGCTATCGGCGGGCGTCCGCCGCTTTACGTCCGATCTCGACACGCCCGACCTCCCCGTCGCCGGATCGCGCGAGATGCGCGATCTCTCGGCCGCCTTCAACGAGATGAAGGCCAGGATCGGTGGGCTGATGGCGGAGCGCACGCGCATGCTGGCGGGAATCGCACATGACATGCGTACCTATCTGACCCGGCTGCGGCTGCGCGCCGAGTTTATCGACGACAGCGAGCAGCGTGCGAAGGCCGCCGCCGATCTCGACGAAATGGCGGAACTGCTCGACGACACGCTGCTGCTCGCGAAGCGGGATGGCCGAGCGACACCGCAGCCCCAACGCATCGATCTGGCGACAGAACTCGCCGCGATCGCTGCGCTGCGCGTCGACATGGGCGATGCCGTCACGCTCGGCGCCATACCTTCCGATCTCGCGATCGAAGCGACGCCGATCTCGCTTCGCCGCATGCTCGCCAATCTGATCGACAACGGCGTGCGCCATGGCGGCCACGTGTCGATCGAGGCAAGCGCAGATGATCAGACCGTCACGATTTCGGTCGCCGATGACGGACCCGGCGTTCCGCCCGAGACGCTGGAGCGGCTGGGCGAGCCGTTCGGGCGGCTCGACCCTTCGCGCAACCGTGAGACCGGGGGCGCCGGGCTTGGCCTCGCAATCGTCCGCGCATTGGCCGATCGCGAAGGTGCTGCCATCCGCTTTGCGAACCAGCCCAAAGGCGGCTTTGTCGCTACAGCAACTTTCCCACGAGACAACCCGAACGTTTCGCGCTCTACCCGATCATCAAAAGTCCGGGCGGGGTGACGGGGCGGATGCCCCGCCGCCGCGCGGCACGCGCGCACAACGCAACTTCAGCTAGAAAATTCCGATGCATCGTGGGTCATTCATGCGAACAATCTCGATCAGGTATTTCGCGTCTTGGCTGACGGGACGCACCGGCAATTTTCGATGGCTTGCTCCAGGCGCGGACGTCAGAGGTAGACGCTTCCCCTGAGCCGGCGGTCTCAACATTGCCCGGTTCCTCAGGGCGGCGATAAGGGCGAGGCCAGCGGGTCGATTGCAGAGATCCCAATCAACCAGCCTCTGGTGTTCAATCGGTCCCCACAAGAGCTGACCTGCCCGGACGTAACCAGGCGAGAAGGAACGGCCTGAGGTTTGGTGAAGCGCCGTTGGGCGTCTCGATATCAATGTTCAGACGCTTGAATTGCCAATAGATCATCACGCTCATGATCGCGGCGTAAAAACACCAGACAGAAGCAAATGCGTATTCTTTGACGATCTGTGCGACCGTCAGCGCAATGACGTTCACCACGCCGTAGGCTTTGACGACGCGATGGGTGGACAGCAGCAGGGCGCCGCAGGTCGCGAGAATATACAGGCAGGATATCCAGAAATCGCCGGTCAGCGGATTGCGGTAGGCGATCGAGTTCTGCTCGACAAAGACTTGGCTCGGAAAGAATATCAACCCGTAAACGTCCCACACACATACGAGCGCGCCGACGGCGGTCAGGCCGAGAATGGCCTTTCTGCGCCAGCCGGGTGGCTCCATCAACACGACAGCGGCTGGCATCAGCAGGGGCAGTATCCCCTGCGCATAGAGCATGAACAGGAAGGCGACATGATCAAGCGCAAGCTTGTCGATATGCCTGTCAAGGCCGAGCCAGACGAACCCTTCGGAGAATTGGTGAACCGCGAACAGCATCGGCACGGAAGCGAACAGGAGGGCGCGCGGCTCCCGGACATGCCGCAATGTCGCCACGCCGATCGATCCAATCACGGCGCTGGCGATAAAGCTGGAACTGGCTGAAAAGCACATGTCGTCATTCCCCGAAAAGGGGCGCGGACCCCTGACAAGCGCTTCCTGTGTCATACACAGCGTGATGCGGCGATCTTTGGCGTCTTCGCTGCCGCGGTCCAGCTTCAATTTAAGTGAAAGGCCGCGAGTAGGATTTATCTATTCGGCTCCGCGATCGGGTCCCGGGCCCCTTTCTGGGCGGAGCGTCGCACCTGACAGACAACAGCGGCGCTGACCTTGGCGAATAACTGCGACCGGCGCCATCGCATCTGGTTTATCAAGGATACGGACATAAATGGAGATAGCCACGCGGGCGCAGGCGAATCATTTCGTTCACGCGGCCAGTACGGGAGCCGGCGTCGGCTCTGCACGAGGGGACTGTTCCGCCTGGCTGATATGGGCCATCGTCCGAACGAAGCTGTCGGGATTGAGCGAGATCGAATCGATGCACTCGTTCACCAGGAATGCCGCGAAATCGGGATAGTTGCTGGGCGCCTGGCCACAGATGCCGATCTTGATGCCGGCGGCATGCGCCTTTCGGATCGCTTCCGACACCATCCGCATTACGGCTTCGTCCCGCTCGTCGAACAGCGTCGCGAGCAGATCGGAATCGCGATCGACACCGAGCACAAGCTGGGTGAGATCATTCGACCCGATCGAGAAGCCGTCGAAGCGCTTGGCGAACTCTTCGGCGAGGATCACGTTCGAAGGGATCTCGCACATCATATAAACTTGGAGCCCGTTGTCCCCGCGGCGCAGGCCGTTCTCCGCCATCACCGCGAGCACCCGATCGGCTTCGGCCGGCGTGCGGCAGAAGGGGACCATGATGATCACATTGGTAAAGCCGAGCGTTTCGCGGACGTGCTTGAGTGCGCGACATTCAAGCGCGAAACCCTCGCGATAGCGCTCGTCATAATAGCGCGAGGCGCCGCGAAATCCGAGCATCGGATTTTCCTCCTCCGGCTCGAAGGCTCGACCACCCAGAAGGTGGGAATATTCGTTCGTCTTGAAATCGCTCAGCCGCACAATCGCCGGATACGGATGATAGGGGGCCGCCAGTTTGGCGATCCCGCGCGACAGGATTTCCACGAAATAGTCTGCCGGACTGGCATGGCCTCGAGTCAGCTCTCGGATCAGGCGGTTGTCCTCCGCGCTAACCCGCTCGGGATGGAGCAGGGCCATCGGATGCGCCTTGATCAGCGCGTTGATGATGAACTCCATGCGGGCAAGACCGACACCCTTGGCCGGGAGGCGCCACCACTGAAAGGCGGCGGCCGGATTGGCAATGTTGACCATCACGTCCGTCCTGGTCGTGGGAATGGCGCCCAGATCAATCTCTTCCCGGTCGAAAGCGAGAAGACCGTCATAGACGCTGCCGACATCGCCCTCCGCGCAGCAGAGCGTGATGGCCTGCTCGTGGCGGAGCACCGTCGTGGCGTTGCCGGTCCCCACGACTGCGGGAACGCCCAGTTCGCGGCTGACGATCGCGGCATGGCTGGTGGCGCCGCCATGATCGGTGATGATGCCGGCCGCGCGCTTCATGATCGGCACCCAGTCGGGATCGGTCGTGCCGGTGACGAGGATCGCGCCGTCGCGAAACTGGCCGATGTCGGCGGCGTTGCGGATTACGCAGGCCTGCCCTGATGCGATCGCGCTGCCGATGGCGGCGCCGGTCACCAGCGGAGTGCCGCCCTTGGTCTTGAGCTGATAGCGCTGGAAGGACGAGCGGCTGAGCCCGGCCTGGACGGTCTCCGGACGTGCCTGGACGAGGTAGAGCAGGCCGCTCTCGCCGTCCTTGGCCCATTCCATGTCCATCGGCCGGTCGTAATGGGCCTCGACGATGACGGCCCATCGACCGAGTTCGAGGATGTCGTCGTCATCGAGCACGAAGGCTTCGCGCTCGGCGGGGCTGGTCTCAACGATGCGGGTGCGCTTGCTGCCTCCTTCGGCATAGCGCATCTTCAAGGCCTTCTTGCCAAGACTTTTCTCGATGATGGGACGCGCGTTCGCCTGTTCGAGCAGCGGCTTGAAGACAAGATATTTGTCCGGGTCGACGCTGCCCTGCACGACCGTTTCGCCCAGACCCCAGGCGGCGCTGATCACCGCCACGTTAGGGAAGCCGCTTTCGGTGTCGATCGAGAACATCACGCCCGATCCGGCAAGATCGGATCGCACCATCTGTTGGACGCCGATCGATAGTGCGACATCGAAATGGTCAAACCCCTTGGTCTGGCGGTAGCTGATCGCCCGATCTGTGAAGAGTGATGCAAAACAGCGACGGCAAGCATCGAGCAGGGCGCGGTGGCCCCGCACGTTGAGGAAGGTCTCCTGCTGACCAGCGAAGCTGGCGTCCGGCAGATCCTCTGCCGTTGCGCTGCTGCGGACCGCCACGGCGAGATTGGGGGCGCCAGCCCTGGTCTTGAGTTCGTCATAGGCCGCCTGGATGGCGTCGGCGAGGGCAGGGGGAACCTCGCTGTCAAGGAACAGAGACCGGATCGCATGGCCGGCTTCCTGGAGCGTCGCCTTGCCTTCCTCGTAGGTGGCGAGCTGCGCCCGGATCGCGGCTTCTATTCTGTTGGCCGCAATGAAGCTCCGATAGGCGTCGGCGCTCGTGGCGAAGCCATTGGGAACACGCACGCCCTTGCCCGAAAGCGTGCGCACCATTTCACCGAGTGAAGCATTCTTGCCGCCTACCGACGCGATATCGCCGATCCCGATCTTGTCGAACCAAAGTATCGGGCTCTCGGTCATTGTCTGGTCCACCTCTGTAGAGATGGAGGACGATATGTTCGCCCATGGTGGCTTGTCTGTCGGGGATGATACGTAGTGGCCGACGCACTGAAATCCGGCATGTCGAGAGGACGGGCGCATGCTTTTCAGGGAGTCACATGATGCTGGTGGCCGTTTTCAGCACCAAGCCCTATGACCGGCAGTTCCTCGAGGCTGGCAACGCTGCGGCCGGCTTTCCGCACGATCTCGCTTTCCTGGAAGCGCGGCTCAGCGTCGAGACTGCGCCGCTTGCCGCCGGATCCGGCGCCGTCTGCGCCTTCGTGAATGATTGCCTTGATCGCCTGGTGCTGGAACGTCTTGCCGTGCTCGGGATTAAGCTCGTCGTGCTACGCAGCGCGGGATTCAACAATGTCGATCTTCTCGCCGCAGATGCGCTGAAACTCCCGGTAGCAAGGGTTCCGGCCTATTCGCCCCAAGCGATCGCGGAACATACGCTCGCCCTCATCCTGTCCCTCGACCGCAAGATCCACAAGGCCTATGCCCGAGTGCGCGAAGGCAATTTCTCGCTCGAAGGACTGCTGGGGTTCGATCTGAACGGGCGGACGGTCGGCATCGTCGGAACCGGAAAAATCGGGGCAGTCGTAGCGCGCATTCTCAACGGTTTCGGTTGCCATATTCTCGCCTGTGACCCCACCGCGAACGCCGAAATTGTCGCCATGGGTGGCATTTATGTGGAGCTGGATGCGTTGCTGGCTGCATCCGACATCATCACGCTGCACTGTCCGCTCCTGCCGGAAACCCGGCATATCATCGATAGCCGCGCCGTCGCCCGGATGAAGCGCGGCGTCATGCTCATCAACACAAGCCGGGTCGGGGTCATCGATACGCAGGCGATGATCGATGGGTTGAAGACGGGTGTGATCGGCTATCTAGCCCGTCCTATTCAGTGGTGGCCTGAGGGCAGTGGCGCTGGGGGGCTGGCTTGAGGCGAAGACGCGGCTGGCCGA